>JAEERZ010000200.1 GCA_016286075.1 Selenomonadaceae bacterium | reverse complement strand
TGACCGACCCGTTTCATCCCTTCATTTTCAAACGCTCAGCAAGGCTCGTCCCCGCCAAGGCAAAAAGTAACTTGGCGTCGCTTTCCTTTCTCTCCAGCCGTCCGTTCAATTCTTCGGCGACGTCATCCAACACCTCATCCACGGCCCGATATACCTTAACACGTTCCTCCGAACGCACATTTTGACAATAAAACGAGAGCCTCCCCGTGCAAGTATCCCCGCCGCGTCTCAGGCCAAAGAAAATCCGCTGCCTGTCCGCGTCAAAAGAGCCGAAAGCAGCAATCTGTCCCAAACCGTCGGCGAGAATCTCGTCAAGAGCATGGTTTTGCATCCCTCCAAAAAGCCGCAGAGTTTCGTAATGGGCGCACTCATGGCGCAAGCGCAGTCGGTGGGAACGTTCCAACCAGTCCCGCTCAGAGAGCCCTATCTCCCCCGCGGGAATATTGCTATATGGCGCGTAATTCAAGAGCAACACGCGGTGACGGAAAATGATCTCCGCCCGCGCCTCGATGGCAAACGCGTTCACCGTCGGCGGCAGTTCCTGCGCTTCCTTTCGAGCGTCCAGCAACGCCTCCATCTGCCGGAAGTCCTTGTGACTTTCCGTGGCGACAACAGGGAGCCGCCCGCCCAAGGTATCGGCAAAGGATATCTTCAACGCATCCCTGTTTTCCCACTGGAAATCAGCCGCCGGAAGCCTAAACGCCTCCGCCAGGAAATCCAAAACCTCCGCCCCGGAAGCTTGTCTCCAAACTGCGGCGAAAGCTTCATCCGAGAGCGGCAGTTCCGGTATGTTCGCCGGAGTCTCATAGCGATGCTGCAAGTATTCGGAAGCGGATAGCACCCTGTTCCTTGCCGTTTGTCGTTTTTGTTCGCCTTTGCCCGCGTTTCCCATCATTTTTCTCCCTTGCGCGCCGCCCTGTCCACGGGCAGCGTTAAATACTCGTCGCCGATATGGAGCAACAGATTTTCCTTCTCCATTGATTCCAGCGCTTCCTGTATCTCCCCCGCCGAGTAACGATTCAAAAGCTGCTCGCAAACCATGCGCTCTTTCGTCGTGTTCCGGCAGACACGCAGCACGTCGGCCTCGGCTCCCTTGAGATGGTACAGCGGAGCCCGTGAAATCAACCGCGTGTCCAGCACCTTGATCTCGGCGCCGACGTCCTTCATAAAAAGAAGCTGCGGTTCGTTCCGCCAAGCCTCGGAAAGATGGTAGAGCTTCTCATAAGACGGACCGATGAGGCGATAATCGTAATACTTCGCCAACTCCTCCTCGTCCTCCGGCGCATAGAGGTGAACGGCTCGACGAATGAACTCAGGATCGGGGAACACGAAATCATATCCCCGGTCCGGGCGCAGTTTCGGTGCGGTCCTATCCTCCGGGTGATCCATATAGTAATTATAGCGAAGGTACATCATGTGGGCGACGGTGTTCGGCGGCTCCAAGTGCATGATTTTCGGAATCACTTCATTATCTTTCGCCATCATCTCGTCGGTCTCTCCCGGCAGTCCCAGCAGAATATACCAAAGCACAGACATGTCGTGGGCACGGCAATGCTTGAGCGTCTCCACCTGTCGAATTGCTGAGACGCCTTTGCCCATCAGCCGCAGCCGCTCGTCGGGGAAACTCTCGATTCCCGCCTGAAGCCAGAAAAAGCCAACCCTCGCCAACCGTTTCACATCTTCCTCGGAAACCGGCGATTTGATCTCTGAAAAAAGCCGCAGTCCGCTTTCCCCGTTCCGCCCCACTTTCCAATATGCCGGACGTTTCTCCAGCGCCTCCGGCAGCCCTTTCTGATGCTTCATGCTCATCACGTTGCCCGTGAAATAACACTGGGCGCCCGGATACATCGTCGAAAGTTCTGTCAGCTCGTCCGCCAGCTGCTCCGTAGATTTTTCGCGGTACAGATGCGCCGTGCTGCCGTTCAGCCCGCAGAAGCGGCAGGGATGTTTTGCCGCCCACCAGCAGCCCCGCGAATCTTCCGCCGTGATAATCAGATTATGCGCATATTCCGGTACCAGCTCGTTCCGCTCGCGATAATAGTCGCTGAAATCCGGCAGGGGCAGCATGTCGAGGTCCCGCGTGACCTTTGCCGGGGGCGCGGTCAGCCGCGTCCGGGAAACGACGCCGTCAGGCAGCTCTGCGTCGGGGATTTTCCCGCCTTCCAACAGCCTATGGCACATCGGCGCGAGAAGTTCGTCTGCCTCGCCCGTAAATATATAATCGAAGCACTCGAAATACTCGATTATTGCCTGCCCCGCATCGCCTTCGCAATTTGCGCCGCCCGCCATGATGATCGGCGCGTTCTTTTCTTTTTTCAGCCGTTTTGCCAGCGCAATCGTCGCGTTCTGCTGCTGATACATCGACAGGAACGCGACGATTTTCGCGCCGCTTTCTTTCACGCGGCGGACGGCCTCATCGAGGTAGTCCTCCGCCATGCCGCGGGCCTCCTCAAACAACGCCAGTTTTTCGATGGTGTCATTTCTCTGATCTCCGGCGAAAACCTTGCCCGGCAGGTGCTTCTCCCGCATCCAGCGGAGATATTCGTTGAAGGAGCGGAGCTGCTTTCCGTCATGAGCCGCGTCCGCGAAAATCGTCTCGCAAGCGAAATAGTCGTGCCCGTAACCTATAGTGCAGACCTGCATGATGCCCTGCTGATACTTCTCCACGCCGATACGGTTCGCGAAGTACAGAAACTCGTGCTGGACGCGGCTTTTGATTCCCGCCCGAGCCAAGATCGCCTTGAAAAGTGCAAGGGTAATGCAGGGCATATACTGGTCGCAAAACGGCATCGTGACAAAAAGGACGTCCGCTTTTGTGTTTCCTGGAATTCTCGGACTCAATGCCGTCTTTTCGTCACGCAAGCGTACCTCTCCCTACCGCCGTCCGCCGAAGTATGACTTATTTGGCGGTTCCGTAATGCTTTTCATAATACGCGGCATACTCGCCGCTGGTCACATGTTCCCACCACGAACGATGGGAAAGATACCATTCGATCGTTTGGCGAATGCCGTCCTCAAAACGCGTCGCGGGCGACCATCCCAGCTCCGCCATCAGCTTCGCCGGGTCAATTGCGTATCGCAGATCGTGACCTTTTCGATCCTCCACATAGCGAATCAAGCTTTCCGGCTTTCCGAGGGCGCGCAGAATAATTTTCACCACGTCGATGTTCCGTTTCTCGTTGTGACCGCCGACATTGTATAAACTGCCGTTGTTTCCTTTTCGGATGATCAAATCGATAGCCGCGCAGTGGTCCTCCACATAGAGCCAGTCCCGCACGTTCTCCCCCGCGCCGTACACCGGCAGCGGCTTATCCGCCAAGGCGTTCAAAATCATCAGCGGAATCAATTTTTCCGGAAAATGATAAGGGCCGTAATTGTTCGAGCAACGAGAAATGCTCACCGGCAGCCCGTACGTGCGATGATAAGCCTGCACAAGGAGGTCGGCGGACGCCTTCGACGCGGAATAGGGGCTTGACGCGTGAAGCGACGTTTCCTCCGTGAAGAACAAATCGGGCCTGTCCAACGGCAAATCGCCGTAAACCTCGTCGGTAGAAACCTGATGAAAACGGCGGACGCCGTGTTTTCTGCAAGAATCCATCAACACCTGCGTGCCGAGAATATTCGTTTTGAGGAACAGCCCCGGCGTCTCAATCGAACGGTCCACATGGCTTTCCGCGGCAAAATTTACGACAATATCCGGTTTTTCTTCCGCAAAAAGTGATTCCACTGCCGCCTCATCGGTAATATCTCCCTTTACGAAACGAAACTGCGGAGACTTCATTGCTTCCTCCAGCGTTTCTAAATTCCCCGCGTAGGTCAGCGCATCGTAGCAGATGATTTTATCCTCAGGATAACGCGCCAACTCGTAATAGATGAAATTCGCACCGATGAAGCCCGCACCGCCCGTCACGACAATTTTCATGCCTCCGCCTCCCCATATACAAAGTTTAAGCCGGAGGCCGCACGCTCGGCAAGCGTCGGCGCGTTTTTATCCTTGTCAGAAAGAATCTGCGGTTTCATCGGCCACTCCACGCCGATAGCCGGATCGTCCCAACGGACGCCGCCGTCGTGCTCCGGCGAATAATAATTATCGGCTTTGTACTGCACCTCGACGTCGTCGGTCAGCGTAAGAAAACCGTGGGCAAATCCCCGGGGAATGAACAGCTGCTTCTTATTCTCCGCCGAGAGACGTACGCCGACCCATTTCGCATACTGCGGCGAACCTTTGCGGATATCCACCGCCACGTCGAAAATCTCGCCCCGTATCACCCGCAGGATTTTCGCCTGCGCCATCGGATTCAGCTGATAATGAAGTCCTCTCAGAGTTCCCTTCTCCGCCGAAAATGAATGATTGTCCTGCACAAATTCAGCGACAATCCCCGCCGCTTTCAGCTCGCGATCGGACCAAGTCTCCATGAACCAGCCTCTAGCGTCGCCGAACACCTTCGGCAGAATCTCGAAAACGCCTTTCAAT
>JAEERZ010000199.1 GCA_016286075.1 Selenomonadaceae bacterium | reverse complement strand
GAGAAATACAACATCCGTGAGATTGCCTTTGACAGATGGGGCGCGACGCAGATGGCGCAGAACCTCGATAACGCCGGATTCACCGTCGTGCAGTTCGGGCAGGGTATGGCGAGCATGAGCCCACCGACGAAGGAACTGATGAACCTCGTCCTCGAAAAGCGCATCGCTCACGGCGGGAATCCCGTCCTTTCCTGGATGGTCGACAACCTGACCGTGGTGCAGGACGACGCGGGGAACATCAAGCCGTCCAAATCCAAGAGCACGGAGAAGATTGACGGTGCGGTGGCCATGATCATGGCGCTTGACCGTGCCATAAAGTGCGGCGCGGGGAGCGGCAGCGTCTATGACACGAGAGGTTTTTACGTTTTCTGACAAGGGATAGCATGGAATGGCGGGAACAACTCAAAGCATCGATGACACAAACGCGTCAAATATCTTTTTGTCGTCAAGGTTCTTATGGAAATCGAACTCTGGATGCCACTGGACGGCCCAAAAGAATTTCTTGTCTGGCATATAAACAGCTTCAATTAAGTTGTCATCGGAAACGCCCATTATGTCGAGCTTTGGCGCAATGTTTTTTATCGCCTGGTGATGATAGCTGTTTACACGGATATCTTCCTTGCCTAATAGCGAGTATATCGGGGATCGGGGCTGCAGATGGACTCCGTGAGACGGAACATCGTAAGGCGGTTTTTGGTGATGGTCAATATTCGATGGATGCTGAAGAGGCAGATCCTGATACAGAGTTCCGCCGAGAGCGGCGTTGATAAACTGAATCCCACGGCATATTCCAAGCACAGATTTGTTGGCCTCGATTGCCAAATCAAGGATGATGGATTCCATACGGTCACGTTGAGGACAGCATGAAACGCTGTCGTTCAAAGGCGTTTCACCGTATACGCGCGGGGAAACGTCTTGCCCGCCGGTAAATAGTATGCCTTGGCACATTTCTAACAATGCGGATAAATCAGAGGCATTCTCCGAAAGCGGGAAAATACTGGGAATGGCTCCTGCCTGAAATAGTCCTTCCCTATAAACGGGCAGCATCCACAGACTTTGTTTTCTTTCGTCCCATAGCGGCATCACGCCAACAAGCGGCTTCATATTCATTCCCCCAATCAAAAATAGACAGCAGAGCAACAAGACCCCGCTGTCTATATATTGGAATTATATCAAAGCAGGATATATCCTTCAACATCATTCCAAAGGAGCGTGATTTCATGGGATTCTTCTCCAGATTCTTCCGGTCGCGTGACAAGCCGAAGAATTATCTCGGAGGACTCTCCTTCCTCTTCGGCGACACGACGGCGGGGCAGACGGTCAATGAAAAGACCAGCATGCAGCTTACTGCGGTGTATGCGTGCGTGCGTGTCCTCGCAGAGTCCATCGCGGGTCTTCCCGTGCATATCTACCGGAATAACGGGAAGGGCAAGGAGCGCGTGACAGACCATCCGCTTTGCCGGATTCTGCATGACGAGCCAAACCCGGACATGACGTCCTTCGTCTTCCGGGAGACGATGATGAGCCACCTTCTGCTGTGGGGAAACGCCTACGCGCAGATTCTCAAGGCGAGAGGCGGTCAGGTGATCGGGCTTTTCCCGCTCCTGCCGGACAAGATGAAGGTCGACCGTGATCCTAAGACGAAGAAGCTGGTCTATACCTACACGAAGAGTGATGACCAGAACCCGAATTTCAAGGGAGCATCCCAGATCGAGCTGAAGCAGGAACAGGTTCTGCATATTCCGGGGCTGTCCTTCGACGGGCTCGTGGGCTATTCGCCCATTGCCTTGGCGAAGAATACCGTGGGCATGGCACTGGCCTGCGACGAGTACGGCGCGAAGTTCTTCGAGAACGGCGCGAGACCGGGCGGCATCCTGAAGCATCCGGGCGTCCTGAAAGACCCCGCGAAGGTTCGCGAGAACTGGCAGGCCGTCTATGGCGGCGCGGGAAACACGGGACGTGTTGCCGTGCTGGAAGAGGGCATGGAGTACCAGCCGCTTTCCCTGCCGCCGGAGGAAGCGCAGTTTCTGCAGACGAGGAAGTTCCAGATCGAGGAGATCGCGAGGCTCTTCCGTATCCCGCCGCACATGCTGGGCGACCTTGACCGGGCGACGTTCGCGAATATCGAGCAGCAGTCTTTGGAATTCGTGAAATACACACTGAATCCTTGGGTTATCCGCTGGGAGCAGGCGCTTCAAAAGGCGCTCCTGTCGGACAAGGAAAAGGAAGAGTATTTCATCAGGTTCAATGTGGACGGGCTTCTCCGGGGCGATTACGCAAGCCGGATGCAGGGCTACTCCATAGGGCGGCAGAACGGCTGGCTCTCGGTCAACGACATCCGGGAACTGGAGGACATGAACCCGCTGCCGGAGGGCGAGGGCGGGGAACTCTACCTCGTCAACGGCAACATGACGAAATTAAAGGACGCCGGGATTTTCGCGATTCCGGCAGGAAACGGAGGAGTGATTACGAATGCGTAAGTTTTGGAACTGGGCGCGGGACGCCGACACGGGCGTCCGGGTGCTCACGATGCGCGGCCCCATCTCCGACGAGACATGGTTCGGGGACGAGGTCACGCCGGGCGTATTCCGTGCGGAACTGAACGAGGGCACGGGGCCTGTGGCAGCATGGATTGACAGTCCCGGCGGCGACGTCTTCGCGGCGGCGCAGATTTACAATATGCTGCGCGATTACAAGGACGAGGTCAACGTGCATATCGACAGCCTCGCTGCTTCGGCGGCAAGCGTTATCGCTATGGCGGGAAAGACCGTGGAGATTTCCCCGACGGGCTATCTCATGATCCACAACCCGTCCATGATGGCTTGGGGAGACAGCGCGGAGATGCAGCGGGCGAAGAACATGCTGGACGAGGTCAAGGAAGGCATCATCAACGCCTACGAAGTCAGGACGGGGCTTTCGCGCCAGCAGCTCTCCGACATGATGGACGCGGAGACGTGGCTCTCGGCAAAGAAGGCCGTGGAGCTTGGCTTCGCCGACAAGATCATGTTCGAGGATGAGGGCAAGGATGCTGTATCCCTATCGTTCTCGCGGGTGTCGGTCACGAACTCGCTGCTGTCCCGGATAAAAGGAACGCCCGAAAGAGATACACGCATCATCCTTCCGACGATGGCAAAAGCGGAAACGCAGCCAGCGCCGCAGGACAAGGAAACATCGATTGAACCGCAGGATACGGAGAAAGCGCCGGAGCCTGAAAGCGAGACTTCACAGGATGACCGTGTGGAAATGTCGTCGCTCATGCATCGGCTGAACCTCATATCGCATTAAGGCCGCGAACAGCGGCTATTTTTATGGACATTAGAAAGGGGTTTTTACTCATGACAGACAAGATTCAGGAACTCATCGATAAGCGCGCCCAGCTCTGGAACGCCGCCAAGACCTTCCTCGACGAGCGCACCGACAAGGACGGCAAGCTCTCCGCAGAGGACGCCGCAACCTACGACAAGATGGAGGCGGACGTGGTGGCCTACGGCAAGGACATCGAGCGCCTTGAGCGTCAGCGCCGTCTGGAAGCGGAACTCGCGAAGCCTGCGACGGACGCAATCGTGAACGCTCCCGTGGGTGACGATACCGCCAAGCAGGAACTCAAGACGGGCCGCGCTTCCGACGAATACAAGAAGGCGATGCTTGACGCCATCCGCACGGATTTCCGTCACGTTTCCAACGTGATGTCCGAGGGCGTCGCTGCCGACGGCGGCTATCTCGTTCCCGACGAGTGGGACCGCCGCCTGATCGAGAGCATCGAGGAGCAGAACATCATGCGCCGCTTCGGCACGAACATCACCACCAGCGGCCTGCACAAAATCAACATCGCGGGGACGAAGCCCGCTGCCGCGTGGATCGACGAGGGCGATTCCATCAACTTCTCGGACGCCACGTTCAGCCAGATCAGCCTCGACGCGCACAAACTGCTTGTTGCTGTGAAGGTCACGAACGAGCTGCTCTCGGACAACGCTTTCGGTCTCGAAAGCTATATCCTCACGCAGTTCGCGCAGGCCATCGCCAATGCCGAGGAGGACGCCTTCCTGAACGGTCCGCTCTCCACGCCGTCCGGCAGTGCAGGGAAGCCGAAAGGCCTCTTCACGACGGCGGCGGCGCAGCCCACGGCCACGGCTGAAACTGCGGGGAACATCGAGACCAACAATATCTCCGCCGACGATATCGTAAGTCTCGTGTATTCGCTGAAGCGTCCTTACCGCCGCCGCGCGGTGTTCATCATGAACGATTCCGTGATCGCTTCGATTCGGAAGCTTAAGGATGAGAACAAGCTGTATATGTGGCAGCCGAGCTACCAGGCGGACGAGCCTGACCGTCTCCTGGGCTATCCGGTTTACACTTCGACCTACGCTCCGGCCATCGCTCCGGGCGCGGCGGTCATCGCGTTCGGCGACATGAGCTACTACAACATCGGCGACCGCGGCACCCGCACCATTCAGGAGCTTCGCGAGCTCTATGCGGGCAACGACATGACGGGTTATGTCATGAAGG
>JAEERZ010000198.1 GCA_016286075.1 Selenomonadaceae bacterium | reverse complement strand
GTCAATCTCATCTATGCAGTCGATGACCGCCGTCTTGTGCGGAATGGTAACGCTGAATCCACGGAAACCGAGGCTGCGAAGCCCCTCCACCGCTTTTGGAAGTTCCTCCGGACGCACAGGCATCGCTATATATGCGTAGTCGACGCCCGCCGCCCGGATTGCCGCCTCCTGCATCGCAGGCGAAAGAGAATGCACAATGGGCCAGCCTATAACGCCGAGGTTTTTTGTCGCTCCTGAAATGCCGATCATAACTTATCCCTCCGTCAATTCGATTCCAGACCGATATCGTTTCGAAGCTGTATCGCTTCCGCAACATGACGCTCCTGAAGCCCCTCCGAGCCGTCTAAATCAGCGATTGTCCGGGCCACCTTTATGATACGGTCATAGGAACGCGCCGAGAGATCCATCTTCTTGAACACCGCTTCCAGCAAAGCTTTCGCCCCTTGATTCAGCGGGCACATCGTTTCCAGCATCGCATGGCTCATCTGCGCGTTGCAGTAAATCGGATATCCTTTGAGCCGCGCCGTCTGACGCTCTCTCGCCGCCGTGACCCGTTCGCGGATTGCAGCGGAACGCTCGCCTTTTTTCTCGGAAGACAGATCCTTGTATTCAACCCGCGGCATTCGAATATGAAGGTCGATACGATCTAAAAGCGGGCCGGAAATCCGCCTCGTATATCTTTTGATTTCGGAAGGCGTGCAGTTGCAGGCGTGGCGGCTGTCCCCGTTCCACCCGCAGGGGCATGGATTCATGGCTGCGACAAGAAGCATACGGGCCGGAAACGTCAGCGTCGCGTTCACCCGCGCCACCGTCACTTTTCCGTCCTCCAGCGGCTGCCGCAGCACTTCCAAGACCGTCTTGCCGAACTCCGGAAGCTCGTCAAGGAAAAGTACGCCGTTGTGGCTCAGCGTCACCTCGCCGGGCCGCGGCACGCTGCCGCCGCCGATCAGCGCCGCCGCCGAGGTCGTATGATGCGGGCTTCGAAAAGGCCGCTCCGTCATCAGCCCGCTGCCCTGATGCAGAAGCCCTGCGATGCTGTATATCTTCGTGACCTCCAAGGCTTCCTCCCGGGTCATGGCGGGAAGAATCGTCGGCAGCCGCCGCGCCAGCATCGTCTTGCCCGCGCCGGGAACTCCCGCCAGCAGCACGTTGTGACCGCCCGCAGCCGCTATTTCCATGGCCCTCTTCGCAAAAAACTGTCCCTCCACGTCGGAAAAATCTTCCGCGCCGAAGGGCGCTTCCTGCGGCGGAACCTCCGACGCCTTCGCCGGAGCAATCTGCTTCCGCCCCGAAAGCACGGCGATAAGCTCAGCCAAATTCGTCACCGCATAGACTTCCAAGCCGTCGACCAAAAGCGCCTCGTTCGCGTTCTCCCGCGCGACAAAGAACCGGGAAATCCCCTGTTCTCTCGCATGCACAGCCATCGGAAGTATCCCCCGCACGCCGCGAAGTTCTCCTTCCAGAGAAAGCTCCGCCGCGAACAGGCTTCCCTCCGCCGCTTTCTGCGGCAGCACCCCGTATGCAATCAAAAGCCCCACGGCGATAGGGAGGTCAAGACCGGGGCTGTCTTTCCGAATATCCGCAGGGGCCAAATTGATTGTCACTTTTTGCTGGCGCAGCGTGACGCCGGAATTTTTTATGGCTGTCCGTACGCGCTCTTTCGATTCTTTTACCGCCGTATCTAAGAGGCCGACGATATCAAATCCCGGAAATCCGTTTGACACATCGACCTCTGCGTCGATCAGCACGCCGTTCACTCCAAGCGTCGCCGCTCCGTATGTTTTTGCGAACAAACCCTTCCCTCCTACAATCCGTGCGCCTCGAAGGCTCCTTCCAAATGCCGGAGGCTCCATGCGCCGTTGGTCGGCGCATAGACCTCTACAACGTCAAAGCGGCAGGGCGGAAGTTCTCCCTGCCGCTTGCTCGTATACCATACAGCCGCGCGAACGATGCGCCGCTGTTTTTCCAATCCTACAGCCGACGCAGGCCGCCCGTAGCGCGCGCTTTTTCTCGTTTTCACCTCGATGAACACCAGCACGCGCCCGTCCCTCGCGATGAGGTCGATCTCCCCCATCGGCGTCCGATAATTCCGTTCGAGAATGGAAAGTCCTTTCCCGGCCAAATACTCTGCGGCGAAGGCCTCGCCGCTGTCCCCGACTTTCTTCGTGTTCACGGCGTCGGCCTCTTTCGGATGCCGGCTTTCGTATCCATCCTGTAAATGTACGCCAGCACCTCGGCCACCGTCGTATACAGCTCCGGCGGAATCTCCTTGTCGAGGTCGAGCGCCATCAGGAGATTGACCAGCGATTTGTTCTGGTACACCGGAATGGAATTCGACTGCGCCGCCGCGAGGATATTTTCCGCGACAAAGCCGCGGCCTTTCGCCACGACCTTCGGCGCGGTATTCTCCTCGGGATTGTATTTCAGCGCGACGGCTTTCTTTTCAGCATTCGGGTCTGTCTCCGGCTCCGGCCGAAGGCCCTGTTTTCGATCCATCATGTCTTAGCACCTGCCACGCCGACCTTCACGCTCATCAGCGTCAAAGGCTTGTCGTCAAAGGAAGCGCGGAACTCGTCCATATAGTCCCGGAACTCCTCGATATTCTCCTTCTCGGAAAAATAAATACGCACGTCTAAATTGGAGCCCTCATACATGCGGAAACTCACGTCCACCGCGCCGATATTGTCGGTCAGCAGGCAGACGCGAATCCACGTCTCCTTTTTCGCCGGGCCCCCGTTCTCGTCCTTTTGGTTCTCGTCATAGACATGGATATAGGCCGGATAGGGTTTTTGCATATCGTCCGCCATATAAAGCGGCGTCATGAAGCTCATCGAACGGTGCCCTTCCGCCGTCCTCCCGTTTTCCGGCAGCATGGAATTCTTCATCATCGAGGCGAAATCCGACAGACTTTTGCCGGCCTTTTTCAAGGCTTTCGGGTCGCGCTCCTTGATCATCGCAAGGTCGCAAAGCTCCATGAACGCCCAGAGCCGGGGCATATCCTCCATGCCTTTTTGCTGCGCCGACTGCAGTACGGAAGCCGGCACGTTCTTTTCGCAGAGGCGCAGGAGCATTTGCAGTTCCTTGGCGTCTTTCTCCGAAAGCATCGTCTGCTGGTTGTTCACGAAATCCGTCAGCAGCCGCTCGTCTTCCGGCGTGAGCTCCGTTTCCTTCAAAAGCAGAGAAGCAAGCTGCTTCATCGTTTCCATGGTATGCGGCGTATTTTGCAGAGGCGGCTGATTGGAACGTCCCGCGAAAGGCGACGCCGCCGCTTCCTGTTCGGTCTGCTGCGTCTGGAGCTCCTGCTGCAAACGGCCCCGCATACGCTCAAGGCCCTTTCTCATCAACTCTGCGAAAGGATCCTGCGGATTCGGTTCAGAGGATTGGGCCTCTTCCGTCTGCTCCTCTGCCGCCAAACTTTCCCACAGATACGAAGCGGTGGTGGATTTCTCCGTCCCCCTGGTCGCGGCGGCCTCTCCCTGCCCTTGCGGGGAAGCGGCCTGCGCCGTCTGTTGGTTTTGCTGATTTTGCTGCGTCTGCTGGGTCTGCTGCGCTTGTTGTCCGCTTTGCGCCTGTTGCGGTTGCTGCGCCTGTTTCGCGCTTTCCGCGCCGGTTTGTCCTGCGGCGTTTTGCGGCTGTTGCGGCTCCGCTCCTTCCCGCACTTCGCCCTGCGGCTTCATGGTAGCGTTTTCGCCCGCTTCATTCGGCGCCTGCTGCGGCGCGGCATTGCCCTGCGCCGCGTTCCGGGACGGAACCGAGCGCGCGAATGCCGTGTTCTGCATTTCCGCTCCGCTTGCAGTCTCCGCCGTCGACCCCGGCTCCGCCGAGCTCTCGGCGGCACCTTGTCCCGCCGCTTCCTGTGCAGACCCCTGCTCCTGCTGCGAAACTTCCGTCCCGCCGCCCGGTCGGGGCATGAAATAATCCATCAGCTGTTTCATGAAGCCGAAGGCATCCGACTCCGGCTGCGCGGCAAGCTGGGGCGCGGTTCCCGTCTGCGCCAGCAGATACTGCATCATCGCAGGCAGCGATTCCGCCTGTTTGCCGTCCAATACGTCAAAGGCCAGCTTATGGAGCATCGTGGGCTCCATATCCTTGCCTTCGCCGTCCGTCATCAGTCCCTTGAAATTGGAAAGGATCGTCTGCAATTCATCGTTCAGCGCGGCGGGCGTCCCCTGTTCCGAAAGCGTCCCCATCTGGTGGAGCATCCGCGCCAGTGTGAAGAACTGGTCGATGGCGAACCGCTGGCTTTCCAGCGTCGTCCCCAGACCTTCCGCCAAAGTCGACTCCAACGAGAAGGACTGCTTCATGATATTGTCGATCAGCTTTTGAAGCTGCGGGGATATTTGGTCCATCGCCTCTTCCTTGGTGGACGCGATTTTTGACAGCAAGCCCGCCACGTCCGCCACGGAATTCTGGAGACTGACGTCGGTTCGCGGCGCAAAAGGAGACGTCGTTACGCCGCCCCGCCGTTGTACGCCTGAAGTCTGCGGTCCCTGCGTACGTTCAACAGGACGTATACTCG
>JAEERZ010000197.1 GCA_016286075.1 Selenomonadaceae bacterium | reverse complement strand
AATGAATAATGAAGAACGAATAACGAATAATGAAAACTCGCGGAAACGTCATCATTCGTTATTCGTCTAGCGGGGACGGCGTTTCTGGCGCCGCCCGAATCCATTTTCATCAGACGGCGCGGGAAACGCCGCCTTTTCAATCAGCGCACCGCACCTTCCGCGGCGGCCTTTTTCTTGTCCTCTTTATCGAAGTCCGTGACCATGGTTTCGGTCATCAGCATCATTCCCGCGATGCTGGCGGCGTTCGACAAAGCGGTACGGACCACTTTCAGCGGGTCGATGATCCCGGCCTCGAACATGTCGCAGTACTCGCCGGTCGCCGCGTTGTAGCCCTTGCCCGGCTCCATTTCGGAAACGAGGTCGGCCACGACGGTTCCGTCTTCGCCGCCGTTATTCACGATCTGGACCATCGGCTTGTTCAGGCAGCGCAGGATGATGTCCACGCCGATCTTCTCGTCACCGCGGGCCGTCGTGCGGGCCTTCTCGACCGCTTCACGGCAGTGCAGAAGGGCGACGCCGCCACCGGGGAGGATCCCTTCTTCCGCGGCCGCGCGGGTCGCGTGCAGGGCGTCTTCGATGCGGGCTTTCTTCTGCTTCATTTCGGCTTCCGTGCTGGCGCCGACCTGAATGACCGCGATGCCGCCGGAGAGTTTCGCCAGACGTTCCTGGTACTTCTCACGGTCGTAGTTGCTCTCGGTCTTTTCGATCATGTCGCGCAGGACGTCGATCCGTTTTTTGATCGCTTCTTTCGTTCCGCCGCCGTTCACGATGGTGATGGAGTCTTTCGTGACGGTGACCTGTTTCGCGGAGCCAAGCATCGTGAGGTCCACGTTCTCCAGTTTGATCCCGAGGTCTTCACTGACGACCTGGCCGCCGGTGAGGATCGCGATGTCCTGAAGCATGGCCTTGCGGCGATCGCCGAAGCCCGGAGCCTTGACGGCCAGAGCCTTGAAGGTGCCGCGGAGTTTATTGACAACCAGCGTGGCAAGCGCCTCGCCGTCGAGATCTTCCGCGATGATGACCAGTTCCTTGCCCTGCTTGACGACCTCTTCGAGGATCGGCAGGATGTCGGAAATCGTGGAAATCTTGCGGTCGGTAATCAGGATGTACGGATCTTTCAAAACCGCTTCCATCTTGTCCGCGTCCGTAACCATGTACGGGGAGATGTAGCCGCGGTCGAACTGCATGCCCTCGACGACCTTCAGCTCGGTCTTCATCGTCTTGGACTCCTCGGAAGTGATGACGCCGTCCTTGCCGACCTTGCTCATCGCGTCGGCAATCAGCTTGCCGATGGTCTCGTCGGAGGAAGAGATCGTAGCGACCTGCGCCACGTCGTCGCCCTTGACCGTCTTCGCCTTCTTCTTGATCTCATCGACCAGAGTCTCGACCGCCATCTCGATGCCCTTCTTCAGGACCATCGGATTCGCGCCGGCAGCGACGTTGCGCATACCCTCGCGAACCATCGCCTGCGCCAGAAGCGTAGCCGTCGTCGTGCCGTCGCCGGCCACGTCGTTCGTCTTCGTCGCAACTTCCTTGACGAGCTGCGCGCCCATGTTCTCAAACGGATCCTCCAACTCGATGTCGCGAGCGATCGTCACACCGTCGTTCGTAATCGTCGGAGCGCCAAACTTCTTGTCCAGCACCACGTTGCGGCCTTTCGGACCAAGCGTCACCTTTACGGCGTCCGCCAGCGCATCGACGCCGCGACCCAGCGCGCGGCGAGCTTCCTCACCAAACAAAATCTGCTTTGCCATATCTTATTATGCCTCCATTATTTCCTAAAATATAAAGCGTTTGCGTAAAAAATTAAAGGATCGCAAGGATGTCCGACTGACGAATGATCAGATAGTCCTCATCGTCGACCTTGACCTCGTTGCCCGAATACTTCGCAAAAAGCACGCGGTCGCCCTTCTTGACTTCCATCGGCGCAACCTTGCCGCACTCGAGCATCTTGCCCGATCCGACCGCAACGACCTCGCCTTCCTGCGGTTTTTCTTTCGCCGTATCCGGCAGAACGATGCCGCTCGCCGTCGTCATGTCCTTTTCCTTAACCTTGACCACAATACGCTCGCCCAATGGCTTAATCATGTTTACCTGCCTCCTGTTTCCTTTGGTTCTTTCTGTACTTTCTGTTTTTGTTAGCACTCATCTTTAACGAGTGCTAACCACATGACATATAATAATCTTTCGCGAATAAAAAATCAAGTACTTTTTTTGACTTTTTGCCATTTTATTTTTCAATCGGCAAGATTCCGCTGTAAATATCCTTTTATAAAGGAGTCGCGCCATACAGACAAAGACGCTATAAAATGCTATAATACATTAGGTTTAGAAATCACTTTCCAAGGGGGATAAAAAAATGAGTTGGCATATCGGCGCAAAATCTAAAGACGAAATTGCCGAACGAGTCCTGATGCCGGGCGATCCGCTCCGTGCCAAGCATATCGCGAAAACGTTTTTAGAAGATGTGAAGGAATACTCGCACATCCGAAATATGTTGGGGTTCACCGGTCTGTACAAAGGAACACGCGTCTCAATACAAGGCTCCGGTATGGGCATGCCGTCCATGTCCATCTACGCCACCGAACTTATCACGGACTTCGGCGTAAAAAAAATCATTCGCACCGGTACCTGCGGCGCGCTTCAAACCACGATTCACGTTCGCGACGTCGTTATCGCGCAGGCCACGACCACCGATTCCAGTATGGTGAGAAACATCTTCACACACGGCATGACGTTCGCACCGACAGGCAGCTTCTCCATGCTTGAACGCGCCGTCCAGAGCGCCCGCGACTTAAAGGTGCCGTTCCATGTCGGCAACGTGCTCTCGCAGGATCGCCTGTACGACGATGAAATCGATCTCCAAAAGCTCTCCGCCTATGGCGTGCTGGCTGCCGAAATGGAAACCGCGGCGCTTTACCTCGTCGCCGCAAAATACAAAATTGAAGCTCTCGGCATATTCACAGTCAGCAACCATATTTTGACCGGCGTCGAAACATCGGCCAGCGACCGTGAGACCTCATTCAACGACATGGCTCACATCGGGTTGGAAACAGTTATTCTTGACTAAAGACAAATGAAAAAATACCGCGAAGAAACGTCTGTCATGTTTCCTCGCGGTATTTTTACTGTCATTCATTAAACGAACTCGTTATTATAATTGCATTTTCAACGATATTCTTCCGCTAATTTCTTAAATAACGGCAGTGAACGTTCAATCATTTCCGTTTTTACGCAATAAGCGGCGCGAAAATGTCCCGGACATCCGAAATCGGTTCCCGGCACCAAGAGCAAATCGTACTTCTTGGCACGTTCGCAAAAAGCGTAATCGTCCGACTCCAACGCTCGCGGAAAGAGATAAAACGCGCCCTGGGGGCGGACGCAGGAAAATCCTGCATCCATCAGCCCCTGATAGAGCATTTTTCCGTTCTTCTCATAGGCGGAAAGGTCGGGCTTCATATCCGCGCAGCGCGCAATCACCCGTTGGAAGAGAGACGGAGCGTTTACGTGCGTCAACACGCGCGCCGCGCCGGCAATCGCGCCGTAAACCCGCTCAAAATCCGACACATCGTCGGGAACAAGGATATATCCGATACGCTCGCCCGGCAGTGAAAAAGATTTACTATAGGAGTAACAAACAATGGTATTTTTATAATACTTCGTAAGATAGGGAACCTCGACGCCGTCGTAAGCAATCTCCCGATACGGTTCGTCGGAAATCAAGAATATCGGGTGTCCGTACTCTTCCTCTTTCTTACGAAGAATATCTGTCAAAGTGCGAATCGTCGCAACGGAATACACGACGCCGCTGGGATTGTTCGGGGAATTGACGATCACGGCTTTCGTCCTCGGCGTCAAAGAGCGAGTAAACGCGTCGAAATCAATCTGGAAATCCTCAATCCGCGCGGGAACTACTACCAATTTCGCGCCGACGGACTCGACAAAGCAGCGATACTCCGGAAAAAACGGAGCGAAAGCGATAAACTCGTCCCCTTCCTCGCTCAACGCTTTGAAAGTTACGGTAATCGCCGCGGCGGCCCCAGCGGTCAAGAAGAGATTTTTCTCGGAAATATCAATATTAAATCTGTTATTGATACTTTTAGACAATGCAGCACGAACGCCCGGATCGCCGGGAGCCACCGTGTATCCGTGTACCTCCATCGGTTCGTATTCGTCAAGGATATCCAGGATGGCCTGTTTGATGAATGGAGGAGCGGGAATATTGGGATTGCCCAGGCTGAAATCAAAAATATTCTCCCTGCCTACCTCTTGCGCACGCTTCTGCCCGAATTCAAAAATCGTCCGTATCGTGGACTTTTTTGTTCCGAGCTCAACCATTTTTTCCGCAACCATCATATTCATCTCCTAAAAACAAAATAATCCCAAAACCATATAGAAAAAACGTCCGCGATTTCACGGACGTTTTTCAAACCGGCAGCTCCCTAACCTCCCAGGCCGTCTCCAGCCAAGTACTTTCGGCGTATGGGCGCTTAACTTCTGTGTTCGGGATGGGAACAGGTGGGCCGCCCAGCTATCGCCGCCGGATTCA
>JAEERZ010000196.1 GCA_016286075.1 Selenomonadaceae bacterium | reverse complement strand
CGCTCGAAATATGCGGCGCCGGATACGCCCACGGAGACGGAGCTTCACTTTTTATTGCGGGGCAAGGAATATGTCGTAAAAAGAAATCCGGAATACGAACGCCCGAAACTGCGCGGCACAGGCACGACGAAAAAGACGGCCGCCGCGGAGCTGATCCTGCCCGACGGAAGCGTCGTGACGAAAGCCCAGGACGTCACGAAGCGCGTCGAGGAGCTTTTGGGACTGAACGCGACGCAGTTCATGCAAATCGCGATGATTGCGCAGGGGCAATTTTTGCGGCTTCTGCTGGCAAAAACGGAGGAACGGCAGAAGATTTTCCGCGGCATTTTCCACACGGAACGGTTTGAGCGGCTGGCGGCGGCGGTGAATAGCGACGCCAACGAAGCGGAGCGGGAATGCCAGCGAGCCCGTGATAAGGCTCAGGGGTTGATGGCCGACATTGAATGCGCGGAGGACGCGCCTCAGGCGGAACAGGCGCAGAAAGCGCGGGCCGGCGAACTTTTGACGGAGGACGTGAAACAACTCCTCCACGAATTGATCGAGACCGATGAGGCGGCAAAGACGGCGAAAGACGGGGATCTGCAAAAACTCGACGAAGCAATCAGCGAATTGGATAAGCGCATAGAACGCGTAAAAGAGAGAGAAAAAGCGCGGCAAAGCCTGCAAGAGGCAAAGACGGAGGCGGAAAACCACGGCCCCGCGTTGGCGGCGGCGAAAGAGGCGGAGAAACAAGCGGCTGAGCGCGCCAAGGATGCGGAATCCTTTGCGCGGGAGGAAGCGCAGATTGAAAAGGAGCTTCCCGAATACGAGGCGGCGGAAGCGAAGCAAAATGAATTCAAGCGTCACGCTGAGGCGGCGAAAAAAGCCGCCGAAGAGGAAGGCGAGGCGAAGAAAGCTAAAAAGACCGCAGGCGAGCGGCTGGAGAAGGAAAAAGAAGAATTGCGCGCCCTTGCCCAGGCGGGAGAGGAGCGGGAAAAGCTCGTCGCCGAGAAAAAAGAATTTATTCGCCGACGTGAGGAGATTGGCGCATTGGCTGAAGAAATGGAGAAGTACAAGGCGCTATATAAGGAAGTTACTGATATAAAAAAAGCCTTTGAAATAAAAGGCGAAAAAGCTGAGAATGCTGTAGAGAGATATAAAGAAGCCGTGCGTTCATTGAGGGCGGCACAAGCTGGGCGTCTCGCGCAGGAAGAGTTGGAGCCCGGAAAACCATGCCCCGTTTGCGGGTCACTGGAGCATCCAAATCCGGCCAAAAGGCCGGAAGGGGCGTATACTGAAGCACAAGTAGACCAATTGTTCCAAGAATGTAGTACGAAACATGCAGAAGTGATGAAACTTCACGGACGGTTCGAACAGGGACAAACAATTTTGGGTGAACGTAAGGAGGCTTTGTTGCAATCCATCCATGTGCGCCTCGGGAACTACACTACGGTCGAGGCTCGGGATCATCTGCCTGAGGTATCTGCAAAGCTGGATGAGGAACTCACCAAACTTGAAAAACGGTTACAGGCAAAGGCTCAGGATGTAAAGAGAAAAGTCGAGCTGGAGGAGAAAATTCCGCAGGACGAAAAAACGGCAGCGGAGGCCGACGCGCGGATCGCGGAGGCAGGCGCAAAGCGCGCGTCGGCGGAGACGGCGCGGGACGCGGCGGAAATCGCGTGGAAGGAGATTTCCGCGAAATTGCGCTTCCAATCGAAGCGGGAGGCCGAGGCGCGAAGGAACGCTTTGCGCGCCGAATGCGAAAAACGGCAAAATGTAAAAAAGCACGCGGAAGAGGCCGTGAAGCAGCAGGAAAAGAAAGCGCAGGAATTGGCGGAACGAATCAAGCTTCTCGAACAGAGCATTGCCGAGGCGCCGCAGGACGAGTTCGACGCGCTCCGCGCCGATCGGACGGCGAGGGCAGGCGAACGGACGGGACTGCTCAATCTGCAAAAGGAACTGCATAAGCGAGTGGAGAACAACCGTAAAACGCTCGATAATCTGCAAAAAGCGTCGGGAGATTTGGGAAAACTGGAATTGCGTTTTCAGTGGCTCAAAGCCCTTGCCGATACGGTGATGGGAAAGATCGGCGCGCGGGAAAAGATCATGCTGGAAACCTATGTGCAGATGCGGTACTTTGAGCGCATCGTCGCACGGGCCAACGTGCGCCTTCTCGTCATGTCCGGCGGTCAGTATGAATTGCGGCGGCGCATCGAGGCGACGACGAAAAAGAGCCTGAGCGGTCTCGAGCTTGACGTGGTCGATCATTACAATGGGTCGATTCGCGGCGTCGAGACGCTGTCCGGCGGCGAATCCTTCAAGGCGTCGCTGTCGCTGGCCCTCGGGCTTGCCGATGAAATCCAGTCCTCGGCGGGCGGCGTGGAACTCGATACGCTGTTTGTGGACGAGGGGTTCGGCTCCCTCGACGACGAATCGCTGGAGCAGGCCATGCGCGCATTGGCGTCCCTTTCCGATGGGCGTCGCCTCGTCGGCGTTATTTCCCATGTCGGCGCGCTGAAAGAAAGGATCGACAAAAAAATTATCGTGACGAAGGCGCGGGAGCAGGGCAGCCGCGTTAAGATAGAGGCGTGATACGGACGGCAGATTATTGTTTGACAACCCTTCCTCCTTGTGGTATCATATCGACGGTCAAATGCGCGAAAGCGCGTTTTCCCCAACCGCACGGCGAGGTTTTTGAAACGCAAATTTGCGTACCGTAGTCGGCGAGTAAACCATCAGGGAGGTGTAAGAGAAGAATGTACGCAATCATCAAGACCGGCGGCAAGCAGTACAAGGTGGCCGAGGGCGACGCGATTTACGTCGAGAAACTCGAGGCGGCCGTGGACGACGCCGTCACGTTTGATCAGGTGCTTACGGTCGTTACGGACGGCGGCGTAAAAGTCGGCAAGCCGCTTGTTTCTGGCGCGAAGGTCACGGGCAAGGTCCTTGAGCAGGGCAAAGAGAAGAAGATTCTCGTCTTCAAGTACAAGGCTAAGTCCAACTACCGTCGTCGTCAGGGCCATCGTCAGCCCTATACGAAGGTCTCCATCGAGAAAATCGAGGCGTAAGCCTTCATGATTGAGATCGAGATTTACGAAGAGAAAGACGGCAGGATATCCGCCTTTTCTGTGCACGGGCACAGCGGCACTGCGCCGAAGGGCCGGGATATCGTTTGCGCGGGCGTTTCCACGTTGGCGCAGACCGCTCTTTTGGGCCTGGGAAGGCATTTGCATCGGGAACTTGATTATAATATCGACCCGAGCGGGGACCTTCACATGACGCTCAGGGAAGCGCCTGATGATTTTACGGAAGCAATATTGCGAACGATGCGTATGGGATTCGAGGAAATCGAAAGAGCCTATCCCAACGCCGTTCGCACACGGATTCTGAACGGAACATCCGGGAGGTGAAGGTTATGAATTTTACGTTTGATTTGCAGCTTTTCGCTCATAAGAAGGGCGTTTCGAGCACGCGCAACGGCCGCGACAGCCATGCGAAGCGTCTCGGCGTCAAGGAACAGGCGAATACGGTGGTGACCGCTGGCAGCGTTCTCGTTCGTCAGCGCGGTACGCATTTCCACCCGGGAACGAACGTCGGCCGGGGTAAGGACGACACGCTTTTTGCGAAAGTCGCCGGAAGGGTCGCCTTCGAGCGCAAGGGCCGCTATAACCGCCAGGTCAGCGTGTACCCGGTGGAGGAGGCAGCGACGGTGTAATCCGTCCGCACGGAAAAGCATTGGAAATACCTGCGCTTCGCGGCGCAGGTATTTTTTTAAGGAGTTCATATGCAGTTCATAGACCGAACTACAATTACAGTCAAAGGCGGCGACGGCGGCAACGGCAAATCCGCTTTTCGCCGGGAGAAGTTCGTGCCGAAAGGCGGACCTTCTGGCGGCGACGGCGGGCGCGGCGCGGACGTCGTTTTCGTCGTGGACAACAACATGAATACGCTGTTGGAATTCCGCTATCATCGGAAATTCCTCGGACAGAACGGCGAGAACGGCGACATCAAGAACCAGTTCGGCGCCTGCGCGCCGCCCTGCATCGTCAAGGTGCCGCCGGGAACGATCGTCAAGGACGCGAAGACGGGTGAGGTCTTGGCGGATATGACGGAAAACGGCCAGCGGGAGATCATCGCACGCGGAGGCCGGGGCGGACGCGGCAACGCGAAGTTCGCGTCGAGCCGCAACAAAGCTCCCACATTTGCCGAGCTGGGCGAACCGGGGGAACAGAAAGAGCTGCTTTTGGAAATGAAGCTCTTGGCGGACGTGGGGCTCGTCGGCTATCCCAGCGTCGGCAAGTCCAGCATTATTTCCTGCGTCTCGTCGGCGCGGCCCGAAATCGCCGAGTACCATTTCACGACGCTTACGCCGGTATTGGGCGTGGTGGCCGTGGACGAGGAGAAAAATTTCGTGATGGCGGACATCCCGGGCCTCATTGAGGGCGCGGCGGACGGCGCGGGGCTCGGTCATGAATTCCTGCGTCATATCGAGCGCACGAAAGTCATCTTGCACGTTGTTGACGCGTCCGGCATCGAGGGGCGCGACCCGGTGGAGGATTACCACCGCATCAATCACGAGCTGAAACGTTACAGCGAGA
>JAEERZ010000195.1 GCA_016286075.1 Selenomonadaceae bacterium | reverse complement strand
TCATCGCGGATATCAACAAGGCGGGAACCACGGTGCTCCTTGTCGAGCAGAACGCGAACATGGCGCTTTCCATCGCGCACCGCGCGTACGTCCTCGAAACGGGCCGCATCGCGCTCTCCGGCGACGCGAAGGAACTGGCCGCCAGCGAGGAAGTGCGCAAAGCGTATCTGGGCGGATGAAAAATTTGTAAAGCGGGAAGGATTTTCATCGTCGACCGCGAATATTACTTTGGATGTTTTAAAGAAAACAATCGTTGCAACACGCAAACATATTAACCCATATACCCCAAGAAAGGAGATCAAATCATGTTTGTATGCGATCGCATGACCCGTAACCCCATTTCTGTCAAACCTGAAGACAAAGTCGATACCGCCGCCGCGCTTTTCAAGGAGCACAAAATCCGGCGCCTGCCCGTCGTCGACCACGGCAAGCTCGTGGGCATCGTCACTGACAAGGATCTGATGCGCGTATCCCCTTCCGCCGCTACGACGCTCTCCCGGTATGAGATCAACTCCCTGCTGGCGAAAATCTCCATCCGCGACGTCATGAGCGACAAAGTCATTGCCGTCAACGAAGACGCCCCCATCGAGGAAGCGGCGCTTCTGATGTCGATGAACAAGATCGGCGGCGTTCCCGTCGTCACCGAAGTGGGCACCGTCGTCGGCATCATCACCGAAACGGACATCTTCAACGCCCTCGTCGAGATCATGGGCCTCTCGGAAGGCAAGGACCGCATCACCATCGAGGTCGAAAACAAGGTCGGCGTCGTGAAGGACATCGCGGGCATCTTCGCCGACGCGGGCTTCAATATCGACAGCTTCGTCACCTGCAAGAAAGACATGGGCAAGTACGATATCATCGTCCGCGGCAATTTCATGAACGCGGATCACCTGCTGCAGCAGCTGGAAGATCACGGCTACCATATCGTTCATTCGGCCCGTATCGGTCAGCAGTAAGGAAACGAAAAAACGCGGCGCGCCATGCAAAAAGCATTTGCAACGGCGCGCCGCTTGTGTTATACTACTTAGCGTGACTGGAGAGGTGTCCGAGTGGTCGAAGGTGCTTGACTCGAAATCAAGTGTGGTGATGAGCCACCGCGGGTTCGAATCCCGCCCTCTCCGCCAGTAAATGCAAGGCTTCCGAGCAAAACGCCCGGAAGCCTTTTTTGTGCGGTATCGTGTGAAGTATAAGAACAGTCCGACGGATGGTTTCAGAAACGCTCGGCACCTTCTTTACTTTTTCAAGAGCCCCGCCTTTCTCATCATGTTTTGGAAATGCTCGCTCTTGTCGTCGAGGTCCTCGGCCTCTTTCTTGTACTGCGCCTTTTGCGCGGGCGTCAGTCTCGACGAGAGGTCGTCGTTATCCTTGATGATGGACGCGCACACTGCGCGGCCCCATACGATGCCCGCCTGCCGCAGCTCAGGATTCGTCTCCATGGCCTGGACGACGGCTTTCCCCTTCCCGTCTTTATCCTCGCCGGCAATCATCGTCGTGAGTTCCTCCATGCGGGAAACGATATACTTGTCCTGTTCCGCCGAAGTCATCTGCGTATAGCGCACCATGTCCGGCGCGATTTTCTCCGTGTAGAGCTTCTGCACCTTGAAAATTCCGTATCCGACGAGGCCGATGCCGATAGCCGCGACCACCAGTACGCCGATCAATAGTTTCTTCCAAAGCTTCATATTCCCTACATCTCCTTCGTGAAAAATTCATTGTCCACATCCTGTTTATTATAAGTAATTCGCCGTAAGCTATACGATTCCTGCCACTTCCTTTAAAATTCATTCCCCGCCGCGCGCCGTAAAAAAGTTTTAATGCCATTTTAATTTTTGATGCCGCGCACGGCGCGTTTTTCTGTTATAATAGGAATGATTTCTTACAAACAATATCGATCCTCAAAGGAGGAATTTATCTTGCCGAAGTTTTTTATCCGCCGTCCGATCTTCGCCATCGTCATCGCGATCGCGTTGGTCATTATCGGCGTGTTGGCGGGGCTTTCGCTGCCTGTCGCCCAGTACCCGCGGATTTCGCCGCCGACCATCAGCGTCTCGACGACATACGTGGGCGCTAACGCCTCCGTCGTCAACGAGACGGTGGCGCAGGTCATCGAGCAGTCGGTCAACGGCACCGAGGGCATGGACTATATGTCGTCGAACTCCGACGATACGGGCCGCTACCGGCTTTCCGTGGTCTTCGGCCTCGAGTCTGACGCCGACATGGACACGGTCAAGACGCAGAACAACGTCTCGATCGCTTCCCACAGTTTGCCGAACGAGGTCACGGCCTACGGCGTTACGACGAAGAAAGCGTCGCCGGATATGGCGCTGGCGGGTTCGCTGTACTCGCCCAACGGCACCTATACGCCGCAGTTCATGAAAAACTACGCCGATATTTACATCATCGACAAAATCAAGCGCGTGCCGGGAGTCGGCGATATCAGCATTTTCGGCCCGGACTACGCGATGCGCCTTTGGCTGAACCCGGATAAGCTGGCGGAGCTGGGGCTTTCCATCTCCGACGTGACCAGCGCGATCAAAAGCCAGAACGTGCAGGCGCCGGCGGGCACCATCGGCATGCAGCCTGCGCCGGATTCGCTGGAGAAACAGTACACGGGCCGCGTGGCGGGCCGACTCATCTCGGACGAGGACTTTGCCAACATCATCGTGCGGTCCAGCTCAAACGGCTCCTTCGTCCGCATGAAGGACATCGCGCGCATCGAGACGGGCGCGCGGCGTATCGCCGTCGAAGCGAGATCGAACGGGAATATCGGCATGGGCTTCGGCATCCAGCTGACCAGCGACGCCAACGCCATGGATACGGTGCGCGGCGTGCAGGAGGTTATCCGCGAGGCGGAAAAGGATTTCCCCCCCGATTTGAAGTACATGGAAATCGTGGACAGCACGAAGTACATCCGCGCTTCCATCCACGAGGTCGCCGAGACCTTCATCGAGGCGTTGATCCTCGTCACGCTGATTCTCTATCTGTTCCTGCAAAACTGGCGCGCAACGCTGATCCCGGCATTGGCGGTGCCCGTTTCGCTGATCGCGACCTTCGGCGCGTTTGTCGTTCTCGATTTTTCCATCAACACCCTGACGTTGTTCGCGATGGTGCTGGCCATCGGCCTCGTGGTCGACGACGCGATCGTCGTCATAGAGAACGTAGAACGCAATATGATGGAGAAGGATGTGCCCCCGGACAAGGCGACGGAAATCGCCATGGACGAGGTGCAGGGGCCGGTCATCGCCACGACCTTCGTGCTGGCAGCGGTCTTCATACCCGTCGCATTCCTCGGCGGCATGATGGGCGTGCTCTATAAACAGTTCGCACTGACGATCACGATCTCGGTGGCGTTCTCGACTTTCGTGGCGCTGACGCTTTCGCCGGCGCTTTGCGCGCTTCTTCTGAAGCCCCATGAGGCGGGCGCCAAGGGCAGCTTCTTTGAAGGCTTCTTCGTGAAATTCAACGATTGGTTCGAGCGCACTACGGGAAGCTATGTCGGAAAAGTGCGTTGGCTGATTGAGCGGCTCAGGCTGGCAGTAGTCGCATTGCTCGTCATCTCCGTGCTGATGGGATTGCTTTACAAGTTCGTGCCGTCCACGTTCATCCCGCAGGAAGATCAAGGCTTCTACGTCGTGTCCATCACGCTCCCCGAGGGCACTTCGCTGAACCGCACGCTGGAGACGACCAAGCGCCTCGCGGCGCAGCTCAAAGAAATGCCCGGCGTCGAGAACGTCATGAACATCACCGGTCTCGATATCCTGTCCAACGGCGCGAAGCCCAACACGGGTACCATGTTTGTCGGAATGCGCGAATGGTCGGAACGCGAAACCGTGGAGACGTCCCTCAATACCGCCATCGGCAGGACCTTCGGGCTTGGGCACAGCGTGACGCCGGAAGCCTTCGTCATCGCGTTCAACCCGCCGTCCCTTCCCGGTCTCGGCGTCGTCGGCGGCTTCAATATGCAGCTTCTCGATATGACCGGCCACACGGATACGGAACTGGACGAGATCACGAAGCGCGTCGTCGCGGCGGCAAACCAGAGACCGGAGCTCATGGGCGTCTATTCCACGTACTCGATCAATTCCCCGATTTGCGACTTCGAGATCGACCGCGAGAAGGTCATGAATCTCGGCGTGAACCTTGCCGACGTGTTCGCAGCGCTGCAGGTCAATTTCGGCGGCTTCGAGGTCAACGACTTCAACCGCTTCGGACGCACCTACAAAGTCGTCTTGCAGTCCGACACCGCCTATCGTAATGAGGCGGAAGCGGCAAAATTCGTCTTCGTGAAATCGAATACGGGAACGCTGGTGCCTCTCGACACATTACTGGTGCCGAAGCTCGACACCGGCGCGTCGATCATCTCGCGTTTCAACTCCGCGCGCAGCATCACCATCCAAGGCAACGAAGCGCCGGGCTACAGTTCCGGTCAGGCAATGGCGGCATTGGAGGAAGTCGTGGCGACCAACGCGCCCGCCGGCTTCAATATCGACTGGGGCGGTCAGAGCCGCGAGGAAAAGAAAGCCGGCTCCAAGACGCTGCAGGTTCTCGCGCTTTCTCTTATCTTCTCGTTCCTGGCCCT
>JAEERZ010000008.1 GCA_016286075.1 Selenomonadaceae bacterium | reverse complement strand
GCTTCAAGCAGAGACCCCGGTTGCTGCTCTTGCCAAAGAGCACGCCGGAATGGATGCACTGTCCGCTCTCCGCGAAACACATATCGCCGTGCATGAAATATTCGATTTCGAGTCCGGTCCGTTCCCTCAGCAGCGAAAGTTCGTCCAGGGAAAGCTCGCGGCTCGCGACGACCCGCGTGATCCCGTATTCCTTCAAAAGATTCATCGCGGGCTCGTTATGGATATTCATCATAACGGAAGCGTGCAAAGGGATTTTGAGATCGAGATCGCGGACGAGCCGGATCACGGCAAGATCCTGCACGAGAATCGCATCCGGGCCGATGGTTCCGAGATACCGAAGGAACTTCTCCAAATCTCCGAGCTCGTTTTCGTAAATCAGGTTGTTGATCGTGACGTAGAGTTTCACGCCGTGCGTGTGCGCAAAGGAAACTGCACGGGCCAGTGCCTCGTCGTCGAAGTTCATGTCCTGCCGGTGCAGGCGCATATTGAAATGCTTGCCGCCGAGATAAACGGCATCCGCACCCGCTTTGACGGCTGCCTCCAGAGCCTCCCAATTCCCCGCCGGGGCGAGCAGCTCAACCGATGAACGGCTCAATATCATAGCGTGAAGTCCCCTTTTTCATAGTTTCTTCAATTGATAATTATAGCGCTTATAAGCAAAAGAGTAAACGAACGCCATAAAAAATCCCTCGGCAACGCCGAGGGATAATAATCTGAGAATTCAACGCTTCGAGAACTGCGAAGCCTTGCGTGCTTTCTTCAAGCCATATTTGCGGCGTTCCTTTTCGCGAGAATCGCGCGTCAGGAAGCCTGCTTTTTTCAATGCCGGGCGCAACTCGCCGTCGAGCTCCAAGAGTGCACGGGAAATTCCGTGACGAATCGCTCCAGCCTGCCCGGAGGCGCCGCCGCCGGAAACGCTTGCCAAAACGTCGTATTTGTCAACCATCTCCGTCAGTACCAAAGGCTGGCGAACAATAAGCTCCAACGTCTTCAAACCGAAATATTCTTCCATATCCCGACCGTTAATCGTAACTTTTCCTGCCCCCGGAACCAGACGAACCCTGGCAACCGAAGTTTTCCTGCGGCCGGTGCCGTAGTAATTAACCAATGCCATAAATTGTTCCTCCTACTCCCAGCTTAACTCAATTTCAGAACTTCCGGCTTTTGAGCAGCATGCGGATGCTCTGCGCCGGCATATACATTCAGCTTGCGATACATCTGTGCGCCGAGGCGATTCTTCGGCAGCATGCCGCGAACCGCATGTTCCACGACGCGCTCCGGCATCTTCTGAAGCATCTGTTCAGCAGTAGTAAAAGAAGTTCCGCCGGGATAGCCGGAATAACGGAAATAAGTTTTCTTTTTGAGCTTTTTTCCCGTAAAAACGACCTTATCTGCATTGACGACAATAACATAATCACCGGTATCTACATGCGGCGTATACGTCGGCTTATGCTTGCCGCGCAATACTTTTGCAATTTCTGCAGCCAAACGGCCTACCGTTTGACCTTCCGCATCAACAACATACCATTTGCGTTCAATATTGGACGCATTTGCCATGAACGTTGTTTTCACGCATTAACCCTCCCTATGATAATCGGCAACCTAAACAATATAACGCAAAGTAATATCGCTTGATTACCGGGGCTTGTGGGAATCAAGCTGTAACTTCACGTGAAGACATTTTATTAAAAAATAAAGACGAAGTCAAGTAATTTTATAATTTTTTGCCGCATTCTCTTGAGATTCTATAATCACGAAAATATGAAACCAATAAAAAATGGGTATCTTCTCGGATTAGAAGATACCCATCAACGGACTTGATTTCATGTTTCCTTCACAGCTTCCGTCATTTTACGGCTTTGTTCCAATTTACGCTGCTGGTAACTTCGAAGTTCGTTCCATATAGTGAGCGAAGTAATAACCGAAAGACCGGTAAGCATTCCGGCTTGCCACAGTGGTGTTTCCGTCAAATTTTTGAAAGATCTCCATACTTCAAAATAACCGTTAAATATGATGCAAAACAGAGCGACCCCTACCGCCGCAGCCATTTTTCCCTGTGGAGCAATGGCATAGGAAAAAACAAGAATCAGAGCCACTCCGATAATGCCGCCCACGAGGAAATATGTAATCAACGGAATAAGACTGCCGCTTCCTTCATATCGGATTGACAGAAGGTATATACAACCTTTAACTCCGATGTATAAAAAAAGCCCGAAAGGAAGAATCATCAACCAATGTAGCCAAGCCAGCATCTTTTTCATTACCGATGAACCTCCAAAACTGAGAATCGCAAACATCTGACGATGTAAGTTTATTTTATCATAACGAATCTCAGTTGTCAGCCGTATATAGAAAGAACTGTCGTCGTTTTTACATTTCTCCGGTCGAGCCTAATCCGCCTGTACGGGTTTTCCCCATTTCGGTTCGATCATTATCCGTCTTTAAGTATGAATAAAAGATACCTTGTGCAATACGCATGCCTTTATTAATTTGAATCGGAATCTCACTATGATTGACTAATGCTACAAAAATATGGCCTTCGTTATCGGGATTATTATAATAATCTGCGTCAATTATTCCCTCGCCGTTAATGCATGAAACCATATTCTTAACAGAAAAGCCGGATCGCACATGAATGCCGAGATATTCGTCTGGACGCATATAGGCTTTCAGCCCGGTCGGAACCAAAACGACTTGATGAGGCGGCAAAATCACATCTTCCGCAGATGCAATGTCATATCCTGCACTGCTTTCCGTCTTGCGAATCGGAATCCTTATTTCTTTATCCGCATAAGCTGTTATAACTTCAAATCCTCTCGTTTTCATAGCTCCTCCTATAAAAAACCGCCGCAGCATATCTTTGTGCGACGGTTTTTGTCATTGCTCCCTTTTTTCAACCTCAAACATTCCCTCCAGCGGTCGTGACGGCGTAATTGTTGAAATTGCATGTTTATAAATCATTTGCTGTTTTCCCATCGATTCCAATATAACCGTGAAATTATCAAAACCGCGAACATTCCCTTTAATTTGGAATCCGTTTACCAAATGAATTATAACGCCTACATTTTCTTTACGAGCTTGATTCAAAAAGCTATCCTGAAGATTGATTGGTTTCGTCGTCATCGCGATCTCCCTCTCGGATTAATAATGTAATAATTCCCTTTTTAATAAAATGCTCTTTTGATTATTCCTAAGCTTTTTTCAACAGTTTCTTCAAATGACAGTTTATCAATTTCAATCCATTGAATATACGGCATTTTTCGATACCAGGTAAATTGCCGTTTGGCAAAATGGCGGGTTGCCTTTTTTATGTTCTCGACGGCCTCCGCCAGGCTCAATTCCCCGTCGATATAAGCCGCCATCTCTTTATAGCCTATTCCCTGCATGGCGCGGGCGCTCCGTGAAACGCCTCCCGCCAGGAGCCGACGGACTTCTTCTTCCAGGCCCGCGGAAATCATCGCGTCGACGCGTTTTTCAATCCGTTCGTAGAGAATCTTCCGGTCGGAGCGAAGCCCGATTACGCAAGCGTCATAGACGAGGCCGTCCTCTTGCTTATCCTGTGAAATCCTTTCCTGCCCCATACGGCAGACCTCCAGCGCGCGCACGACGCGCCGAAAATCGTTGACGTGGAGTCTTGCGGCCGCTTCCGGATCTACTTCTTCCAGCATTTTGTGGATATATGACTTGCCGTGCTTTTTCGCCAGTCTCTCCAATAAGGCTCGGTAATCGCCGTCCTCCCGATTCTTGTTGAAACGATATCCTTCCAGCAGCGCTTTCACATAAAGACCGGTGCCGCCGGCAAGAATCGGGATCGAGCCACTTTGATTGACTACATGGATTTCCTCGGCGGCCAACTGCTGAAAATCCGCCGCGTTAAAACTCTCGTCCGCCGGATCCAAACAATCAATCAATGCGTGACGGACGCCGCCCCGTTCCGCTTCGTCCGGCTTAGCGCTTCCGATGTCGAGTCCGCGATAGACGAGCATCGAATCTCCCGAAACAATGCTCGTCCGCAATTCCTTCGCAATCCGAACGGCCAGCCTTGTCTTGCCCGTGGCGGTCGGCCCTAATATGACAATCAGTTTGTCCTGGGGGGCGTTTGTCGTCATTTAAGTTCCAACGATTCGCCGGGCTGGACGATGTGAACGTGCGCCCGAGTGCTTGATTCCGTCAGCTCCTGATACTTCTTGACGTCCTGCTCGATGACCGGCCAAGTGTCATAGTGGATTGGAATCACATTGGCCGCATTCAGCCACTGCGCCGCGAGCGCCGCATCTTCAAGACCCATCGTGTAGTTATCTCCGATAGGGAGAAGCGCATAATCAATGGAATCCTTACGTCCAATCAACTTCATATCTTGGAAGAGTGCCGTATCTCCGGCGAAATAGATTGTCTTTCCGCCCATCTGGATAACGAAGCCGCAGGCGATGCCGCCCGCCACGCCGGAGCTGTGCAGCGCCAACGTCATGCGCACTTTGCCAAACGGCAGCTTGACGGAGCCGCCGAGGTTCATGCCATGGGCTTTCAGTTCCGTGCCTGCCTGTTCGTTGCAAAGTCCGATGACCTCGGGAATCGCGACTATCATCGCTCCTGTGCGCTTCGCGATAGCCGGCGCGTCGCCCAAGTGATCTCCGTGCGCATGGGAAACCAGAATAAAATCGCATTTTACATTATCCGCTTCAATCGCAGCTTTAGGATTTCCTGTCAAAAAAGGATCCGCCAACACCTTGTACTTGCCGTCATCCAAGAGAAAGCATGCGTGTCCATAATACGTGTAGTTCAACATAAAAATCCTCCTTTTCAAATTGGATAAACATTTCAAAGGCTTTGTTCGGATTCTTTCTTCTTTTGAAGAAATGATACGCCAAAGACCTTGATTGTATAATAAAAACCTATCAAAAACGGAATATATTCCGCGATAAGGCGCCAACATACGGCAACGATTCCAACTGTTCCCTGCGGAACAGTTTCATTGAACAGAAGAACAAAACCGCCTTCCGCAATCCCGGAACCGCCAGGCGTCGGCGTAAAATAAAGCAGCATGTTGAGAAAGATCATGCGCCCCATGACCGCGTACCAGTCCGCGTCATAAACGCCAAGACCCAAAAGCAGGCACGGGACAATCGCGTAAATACAGATCAGCGAAAGCCCTGACTCGATGAAGACGAGAATCATCGCCTTCGGCGATTCCGCCAAGAGCCGGACCGCATTTCGCGTATCACGGTATATGTGAATCAACGACCGTCGTCTCGTCGGTGAAAGCTTGCGTGCCAAACGGACGACAAGTTGCCCAAGCAGATTGGAATTGATGGCCCAAACCAAAAACACGATAACGAGAAACGCGATAAAAGAGATCATCATCAGTTTCGCGTTAGAAACCCCGGGCAAGATATGAGCCTCATGCATGAAGATAAATGGCATGCACAGGATCAAAAAGAGAATCGAGACCACCGTTCTGACAAAGACGAGTACGGTCGCCTTGCCGGTGGGCACGCCCGCATGACGCAGGAACATCATTTGCGCAACCGCTCCCCCCGTCGCCCCCGGGGTCAAAAGCGCGAGAAAGTAATTACCAAATACGACCTGTACCGCCTGCGAAAGCGTAATATCTTCATGTGATATATGCACAAGATGCATCAGCCGGGAGCCGTCCAGAAAAAGCCCGACACCGATGAAGAGCAGCGCCAGCGCCAACGACCACGGCTGGAACATCGTCAAATTCGCAAGCGTATGGATATCCACGGTAAAGTAAATTACCGCCCCGGATATGGCCAATACCAGCAGGACGAGAAGCGCCAGCCGCCTATAGAATTTCCCCATCCGTTAACTCCTCATATGAAATCAAACGAATCTGTCGTTCTTCAATCATTTTCATCGCCTCCGCCGAGGTTACGGAAGCCAGTTCCTCTTCCCAATGGTACGCCCAGTGGTAAATATCGTCCAGCACGTGGTTGTCCTTGCCCGGGTGCACCATGATTTCCGAGACGCCGTCGGGCAGCGCCCGCAAAATCGACAGAAAATGCGGCGTATAGAGATGGCCTCCGGCTAGCATGCCGAAAAAAGAATCCGGCGTAACGATTCCGGCGCTTCGTATTGCGCTTTTCGCCATGCGGGCGCAGGACGTCAGGCCACATTTCGCCACATACCGCCCCGCGGACGTCGGATATCCGCCCGTAAAGAGGAACGGCTCCGCCGGAAGGCGCATTTTCGTAAAACCGTATTTTTTCGCCAGTGAGAGGACGACCTTGACCACGCCAGGCAGCACATGTAAATGCTGGTGGCTGTCGATATGGGAAAGGCGGACGCCCATTTCTCTGGCCCGGAGAATCTGCGCCTCGCATTCTGCATAAAGTTCTTCCTTGCGTATGCCGCCGGTCATATAACGACGGATAAACGCCATGTGATCGGGCAATAAACGTCCGTTCTCCCCGAGCAGGCTCGGCACCTCCGACGGCGGAAGCACAGGGCGCTCCGCCACCAATGTCAGATGGATCCCGACGCCCAGCCCCGTGTGAGCCTGGGCGAGCTTCGCCGCCTCCTCGGCCGCTGCTCCAGCCGCTACGAAGGAGGTGCTTCGTATGCAGCCTTTTTCGTACCCTTCTATAATACCATGATTGACGGCGGAATGCAGGCCGAAATCGTCGGCATTGACGATCAGCCGCTTCATTTCACCCATTCCTCATAGCTGGCGTACGCGTTGTGATTGTGGATTGACTCATAATTCTCGCAGGAGAGCGAAAACCATTCCAGCCCTGTCAGTTCCCGGAACGCAATCACCAGGTCGCGAAGCATATCCTCGACGAATTTCGGATTTTCATAGGCGCGCTCAGTCACATATTTTTCGTCCTCGCGCTTGAGCAGCGGATACAGCGGGCAAGAAGCCTGCCGCTCCATCAGGTCGGCCAAATCCTCGATATAGATGCATTCGCAGCCTTCCCGGAAACGAACCCGCGCGCGCATAATGCCCCTTTGGTTGTGCGCTCCATACTGCGATATGGATTTGCTGCAGGGGCAAAGCGACGTAGACGGCACGTCGACGCCCAATTCGAACACGAACCCCTTATCCTTTTCCTTACTGCCATAAAAACAGCAGTCAAGGTCGAGGAACGACGCCTTGCCGCTGACCGGCGCAACCTTCTTGATAAAATATTTGAAGCGTATTTCAATATTAGCAGAGGCGGCGGAAAGCCGATCCATCGCCTCGTCCAGGATCGCTTCCATCTCCGGCTCGGCAATGGGCCGCGCGCTCCATTGATTCAGGATTTCCATGAAGCGGCTCATATGCGTCCCCTTGTATTCCTGCGGAAGCGAGACCGTAAAGCAAATCCGAGCCAATACCTGTTGGAAATCCCCTTCTTTCGTCCGAATCTGGAACGGAAGATGAATTTCGCGCACACCGACATGCTGAATCTCGATTCCCCGTAAATCGACGCTGCTTTGTATATCCTCCAAGTAATTATCCTCCATTTATTAAACGACACGGATCGAACGGATTGCCCCGGCCAGGTCCTTTGCCCCGAATACCGCCGAGCCCGCCACCAGCACATCAGCCCCCGCGTCGACCACAAGCTTCGCTGTATCTGCGTTGACACCGCCGTCTACTTCCAATTCTATCGACCTGCCGGAAGCAATAATCATTTCACGAATCTGACGAATTTTTTTGAGCGTCGAAGGAATGAACTTTTGCCCTCCAAATCCCGGGTTTACCGTCATGACGAGAATCATATCCACCTCTTCCATGAAAGGCTCCGCCATTACGGCAGGGGTCCCCGGATTCAAAGCGATTGCCGCCTTCAGTCCGCGCCCGTGGATAGCCTGCACGATGCGATGACCATGCTGCGCCGCCTCCACATGAAATGAAATTATGTCCGCTCCCGCGTCGGCGAAAGAGTCAATCTGGTTTTCCGGCCGCTCCACCATCAAATGCACGTCGAAGGTCTTTTTCGTGTGTCGACGAAGCGCTTTGACCACATCCGATCCGATGGTGATGCGTGGGACGAACTGACCGTCCATCACGTCGATGTGAATATAATCAGCTCCCGCCGTATCCACGCGCTCAACATCCGAGCCCAGCGCAGCAAAATCCGCCGAAAGAATCGAAGGGGCTATTTTCAGCATAATCGTTCTCCTTCTTTTGCGTTTGTCGACGCGCTACTTTTTCCCCGTCTCGTTTGTCCTGCTGGGCGGTTTTGATCCGCCCTCGTCGGTCTTTCCCGTGTCCTCTTTTTTCCCGGGGGACGGCGGATTGCTTGGTCCCATCGGCTCCGCGAGCACGAAATCAATGGTGGTACCCTCGTCAACCTCTGTCCCGGCGCTGGGCGTCTGATGCAGAATCGTGCCCGAAGCTTGACGGCTCTTTTCCCGCGTTACCGATCCAAGCGACAACTTGAGCTGCTTGAGACGGTCTTTCGCGGCGTCCAGCGTTCCCCCAGTGAAATCGGGAACGTTGACAAGCTTAATCTGTTTCCCTTTACTGATTGTCAAATCGACAGTCTGTCCTTTTTGTATCTTTTTCCCAGACGCAGGTTCCTGATCCAATACTGTCCAGACTTCTTGATCCGACACTTTTTCATAAACGCTGCCAATCGTCAGCCCCATTTTCTTGAGCTTGTCTTCAGCTGATAAACGGGACAGGCCCTTCAGATTTGGCATGGTGAGATCTTCGCCGCCCTTACTGACGTAAATCGTAACGACGCGCTGTTCTTTTACTGTTGTTCCCGCATCCGGTGTCTGGGAGATAACCTGCCCGGCGGCCACCTCCGCGTCGAATTGCTCGACGACTTTGACTCGAAGATTCGCGGTCTCAATCAATTGTTTTGCGAGCGCCATCGGACGGGCCTTGACGTCGGGCACCTGCACTTCGGCCATGCTCCAAAATTTTCCAAAGGCCAAAAACGCACCTACCGCAAAACCAAGAAAGACTATGACTGTCGCGGCGACGATAAATATTTTTGATTTGTAGAAAGGAACTGCTTTCGAAGTTGCTTCTTCTTCGGGTTCCTCTTGCATTCCGTCCACGTCGACGCGCGGCATAAGGCGAGTCGCAAATGGATCGCTTGTATCTCCCGTCTCGAAGCCGCCCTCAAAGCCGAGGAATCGCTCCGTATGCTGAATATCCTCAATCAGTTCGTCGCTGTTCGGTCGATCCTCCGGTTCCTTCGCCATTGCTTTTTGTACGATGGCCTCGACCATCGGCGGCAATTGATGGTTGTGCTGGCAGATTGGTTTCGGCTCTTCCTGTAAGTGCTTCAGAGCGATGCTCACCGTCGTCTCTCCGGTAAAAGGAAGCTCTCCAGTCAGCATTTCGTAAAGGACGACGCCCAAGGAATAGACATCCGATTTCGGCGTTATCTTCGTGCCTTTCGCCTGTTCCGGCGAGAAATAATGCACAGATCCTACGACATTTCCATTGTACGTCATCGTCGAGGAAGTGACGGCGCGGGCAATCCCGAAATCCGCCACCTTCACACGGCCATCTGGCGTGACGAGAATATTGTGAGGCTTGATATCACAGTGCACGAGATTGTTCGCATGCGCTTCCCGAAGGGCGCGCGCAATCTCCTTTGCAATACGGAGAGACTCTTCCACGGAAAGGCAGCCTTCCCGCTGCACTTTTTTCTTCAGCGTCTCACCAGCAATATACTCCATCACGATATAATATTTGTCTGCGTCGTGACCGACGTCGTATATGCCGACGATATTGGGGTGCGACAGCCGTGCCGCGCCCTTTGCCTCCAGCCGGAATTTCTCTAAAAATTCCTCGTCGTTGGCAAGCTGGGCATGAAGAATCTTAACCGCCACCATGCGATCGAGTATCGCGTCATGGGCTTTATATACGTCGGCCATTCCGCCGCCGCCGATATGTTCAAGGAGTTCATAGCGGTGATCTAAAATGCCGTATTCCACCTTGCGTCCCTCCAACAGGCTCCATTGTCATAACAAATTATTGACAATTTACGATAATTTACAACTCTATTTCTTATATCCGTACCACTATTACGCTGATATTATCATGACTCCCAGCAGAAATAGCATACTTAACCAAAGAATCCGCTATATTGTCTTCAGACGAATCAAGTAGCATCTTACAGATTTCTTCATCCGAAACAACGGAGGTCAAACCGTCGCTGGACAGCATCAAAATATCGCCGTCATGCACTGAAAAAACGCCGGTATCAACGACAAGATCCGCCGTTACTCCAACAGCCCGGGTAATGACATTGCGTTTTGGATGTTGTCGAGCTTCTTCCGGCGTTATAGATCCATTATCCACGAGATCAGAAACCAATGAATGGTCGTGTGTAATCTGTTTTAAAAATTTTTCGTGAAGAAGATATAATCTGCTGTCGCCAACATGTGCCCAAACAATATTTTGGCCTTCACGATGAAAAATCGTCGCCGTCGTTCCCATTCCCGCATACTTGGGATGGTCGCTTACTGTCTGCAATATGGCTGTATTTGCCAAAAGCAATGCATTCTTTAATGTATCTTCATCAATATGCTCTTTTTGCGCTAATTCTGCCTTGACGGTATCTACTAAAATACGGCTTGCAACTTCTCCTGCCGCATATCCGCCCATACCATCGGCGACTACGTATGTTTCATTGCCCAGTTCTGCTACGACGTCCTCATTCAAATCTCTCCGAGGACCTATATCGGTTGCCAAGTAGACCTTAGCCATACGCGTCACCTCCTTCAACAAACCTATGATTAAGTTGTAAACAATACATATCTGTTTATCATAGGTGCATGAATAAATTCAGAAGTTAATTATCAATACATCCCATTAATAATGTATCCATCAAATGACTTCATAACGCAGCAACGTATTTCCGAGACCGATTTCATCTCCCGGCAATAAACACGCATCCGACATTCGTTCGCCATTGACAAACAATCCGTTAAGACTTCCTGCATCATGAATAATGTGACGGTGACGTTCGTAGTCAATCGAAGCATGGAGCCGAGATACATTAAGGTCCGTCAAAATCAAATCATTTTGCTCTCGTCGCCCCAGATAAACTTTTCTTTCCCCGATTTCGAGATATGCTTTTGCGTCTATTCCTCGAACAACGCGCAAAGACGCTAACCGGCGCACCGGCGGAAGGTTAAGCGGCAAAGTAAAATCAGAATGAGAAAGCACTAATGTGTTGGATTCCGTATCCGCTACCGTTGTCGGTTTGGTATCCTCATAAAGAGAAGATATTGCAAAAGTTCCTTTGGTAAAATCATTGTCCTCGCGTAATCGAAGAGACAATACCCCATCCATAAAGCTATCGGATTGAATTAATGTCTTTTCAATAGAAACCGTCATATCCTCCATGAATCGCGCCGAGGACAATCGTTGATAATCTTCCGTACTAAGTTGTATTTCATATGTATTAGGCACAATATATCCATTTCGAGTATGCTTGCGACGCTCTTTGATTTCATTTTCCAAAGCATTTCGCAGTTCTGAAGGTTCCAGTTCATTTGAAAAACCGCGATGAAACAAGCTTGCTATATTCTTTTTAAAAAAGGATTCTAAACGATTGAGCATTACCGAATCCCTCCTAATTGAACTTTCAAAACAACTATATTAATTAAATAGAAAATATCGTAATCAAACACTCTTACATCCGAAACGCAGGTGTATATGAAAATTAATCATATTCCTTTTTATTATACGGCTCAAAACCATATTAGTCAAAGAATTCCCTTTCTATGCCACATTCATATTGATTGCGTAATTGTCCGCATGCCGCTTGTATGTCGGTTCCCATTTCACGCCTGACAGTCGTTGGAATATGCATTTTTTCTAAAATATTTAAAAACTCCCCCACTCTCTCTTTGGGAGGCCGTTTCCAATTCCGCTCTCTGACCGGATTGATTGGAATGAGATTAACGTTTGCCATTTGACCGCGCAATAAATTCGCTAAATCATAAGCGTCTTTATCCGTATCATTAACGTCATGAATCAATATATATTCATATGTTACGCGGCGTCTGGTTGTTTCGCTGTATGCTTTTCCTGCCGCAATCACGTCATGTATTGGATATTTTTTATTAATCGGCATTAGTTCCGATCGCAAATTGTCATTTGCCGCATGAAGAGAAATCGATAAAGTAATCGGCAAGTCCTCTTTTTCTAAACGTTTAATTCCGGGAATGACGCCGGAAGTAGAAATCGTTATATTGCGATAACCGAAATTCAAACAATATTTTTCGTGGATTAGACGCAAAAAACCAAGCACGTTGTCGTAATTCATCATGGGTTCGCCTGAACCCATAAGCACCATAGTATCTACTTTTTGGTTTTTTATATGTAAATAATCATTGACCCAAAAGACCTCGGCAAGCATTTCTCCTGTCGTAAGATTTCGCGTCACTCCATGCAAAGTAGAGGCGCAAAATGCGCATCCCATTGCACATCCGGCCTGTGTTGATATGCATACGCTATTTCCATACGGTTGTCGCATTAACACGGTTTCAACCGTCACGCCATCAAAAAATCGCAAAAGAAATTTCGTGGTAACGCCGTCTGTTGAATCCCATTGCTTAATACACTCGGCTTTTAGAATGGAAAATTGTGCGGCGAGCGCAATGCGCAAATCTTTCGGTAGATTGTTCATCCCTTCAAAGGAATTTGCGCTTTTGTGATATATCCAGTCGGCAATTTGCTTGGAACGGTACGACGGCATTTGCAATTCATGACAACGCTTGTCTATCTCCTGAATTGTTAGACCGAATATATTTTCCATACGCTTACCCCTTGTCTCTCCGAATTCGCGCTATAAAAAAACCGTCGATTCCATCGCGCTGAGGGTAAAACTGTACCATGTCATGGCTTGACGGTTTCAAAGGAAGATATGCCCCCGCTGATTCCAAATGGAATCCCTCGTGCGTATCCAAAAAGGAACGCACTACGCTTTCATTTTCATCAGGTTCAATTGTACAAGTACTATATACAATGATTCCTCCGGGTTTTACGACATGCGCGGCGCTTCTTAAAATTGCCCGCTGTATAATTGGTAATTGACTTATTTCTTCCTCGTTTTTTTTCCAGCGTGCATCCGGACGTCTGCGTAACACGCCTAATCCGGAACAAGGAACGTCCGCAAGGACACGATCAGCTTGTCCGAAAAAGTTTTCCCCTATTTCCCGCGCGTCCATACACTGCGTTTGGATAATAGAAATTCCTAAACGTTTTGCATTTTCTTCAACACGTTTTAGTTTAGCGTCATAAATATCCAATGCTAAAATACGCCCTTGATTATTCATGCGTTCGGCCAAATGCGTTGTTTTTCCTCCGGGAGCACTGCACAAATCAATCAGGAATTCTCCGGGATGAGGGTCAAGTACGTGCGCAACCTGCATTGAACTTTCATCTTGAACCTGGAATAATCCTTTCTGTAATGCATCCAACTCTTCAAGCGCGCCGTGTTTTGTACATATTATGCCTTCCGGCGCCCATTCAGACGCATGTGCTTCTGCACCTTCCTTACGCAACAAAGTCAACAAACTATCCCTGTCAGTGCGCAGCAGATTGGTTCGAAGCGAAAGAATTGCCGGCGTATTATTAAAAACACAGAGCTTTTCCGTTTCCTCACGGCCAAAAACATGCAGCCAACGGCGAATCAACCACACAGGATGCTGTAACTTGATAGAAAGATATTCGGGCGTATCATCTTCTGCAGGAAATGCCCGTTCAGGTTCGCGTACTGCCGATCTGAGAACGGCGTTGACAAATTTTACCGTTCCAATATGTCCAAATCTTTTTGCCAATTCCGTTGACTCATTGCAAACAGCCGAAGCGGGAATTCGATCCAAAAAAAAGAGCTGGAACATCCCCAGCCGTAAAATAGCTCGAACAGCAGGCGTCATTTTACCAATCGGTCGTTTGGCATAACGCTGAATAATCCAATCCAACGTTTCTCCTGCTTTAACGGCACCATAAACCAGTTCCGTTAAAAATCGTCGTTCTTGTCCGGTAAAATGATATTTCTTGAAAACCTCTGTCAACGCAATATTTGCATACGCTCCATCATCGTGGACAGCTAAAAGGACTTTAACTGCTGCGCCGCGCACCTTATCCATGTCTTTCCTCCGATGGTTCAGACGATTCATCTATAATCATACGTTCTATTTCCTGCCTCACTTGGGCAATATCCACATGAGTGTTATAGCAGGGGCCATTAGGACGAATGTTCATGACCCCGATAGCGGGAAGAGGATAAACGTCTTGAATGCCGCTTGTTAAATCTCTTTCACAGGCAATGGCCAAAACCGCTTTCGGACGAATATTCTTAACGGTTTGTCTCGCAAGGGTTCCCCCTGTTACAACAAAAAAATGAAATCCCAGTTCCTCAGCAAGCGATACGAGAGCACCGATATCGCACCTGCCGCAGCGTTTGCAGTTTGCCATCGGATCGCGCGTAATTTTATGCGGGCAGCTTGCAAGTTGAAGACAATGCGGCGTAACGACCAACAAACGATCCGCCGGTATTTTTATATTCTGTTGATGGATAATCTGATTGCTTACGGCAATGAATGATCTTTCAATCTTGCGCCGGTCAAAGCCAAACATCTTCCCCAGTAATATCGCAATCGGAAACAATGCATTGATTAAAGCATATGTGCGGGTCTGAAACATCGACAAAAACGGCACGCCAAGAATCGCCCCCACGATTCCGACAATTCCGAACCCGGTAATCAAAAACAGCCCAGCGAATATACTGCCCAAAATCAGCGGAAGGTACGAATTAATTTCACGTAAACCCAAATAACTGATTCGCCATATCGCGTAAACCAAGAAACCTACAACTAACAGGCTCAATGACAATAGAGCCATAAAAAGCCGCTTGCGAGGTCGTTCCATAATGAACGCTTCCTCCATATTTACCTCCCATTATGAAAAACAACTATGTTCGGATATTGCATGCCCGCGTAAATAATCAGTTGCAGGCATTCTCTTCTTCCCCGGCGCTTGTAATTCAAGAATTTCCAATATACCATTTCCGGTTACAACTTTGAGTCCTTGTCTTGTTTGTTGAATCACTTCTCCGGGAATACCGTTATAATCTTCGGATACTACTCGCGTACGCCAGATTTTGAAGGTTTGCCCCTCCCAAACAGTATAAGCGCCGGGCCATGAATCTAACGCACGAACCAAATTATGTAACTCAATGGCGGATTTTTTCCAATCCATCTTTCCTGTATCTTTCGTCAAAATAGCTGCATAATTTGACGCCGAATCATCTTGTTTCGTCCTAATCAATGTCCCGTCTGTCAGAGCATTGATTGTTTTTTCCAACAGATCCGCTCCGATTTCTCGTAAAGCATCATGAAGCATTTCAAACGTCATATCCGTTCCGATCTTGATCTTTTCTTGCAGTAAAATATCTCCCGTATCTAATCCTGCATCCATAAACATCGTCGTTACACCCGTTATGGTTTCACCCGCCATCAGACAACGCTGCATGGGCGCAGCTCCGCGATAGCGCGGCAAAAGAGACGCATGAACGTTAATACACCCCAGCGAAGGCAAATCCAAGATACGTTGTGGCAAAATCTGCCCAAACGCAACGACTACAATTAGATCAGGGGACAGATTCTCCAATTGAGAGATAAACTCCTCGTTTCGAACTCGATCAGGTTGATAAACGGAAAGGCCGCGTTCCTGCGCAAATGCTTTCACCGGAGAAGGAGTCAGTTTTTGTCCGCGTCCTCTCTTTTTATCCGGCTGGGTCGCAACACCTACAACGTCGCTTATCTCCACGAGCCGTTTCAAACACGGAACGGCAAAATCCGGAGTTCCCATAAAAAAAGTTTTCAAACGCTTCATGCTTCAGGCGTCTCCTGACGAAGATTTTTGGCCACATCAATGAACAGAATTCCGTTTAAATGATCCAATTCATGTTGAATGCATCGAGCCAAGAGACCATCCGCCTCTAATTTGCGACGTTTGCCGTAGCGTGTCGTATAATTAACCGTCACTTTCGATGAACGTTCAACATCGCCATAAATCCCCGGTACGCTCAAACATCCTTCTGAATCAAGAGCAGATCCTTCTTTAGAAGTGATTTCCGGATTAATCAATTCCAATAGTTTGCCTTCTCTGATATCGATAACTACCGCACGAATCGAGCGGCCAACCTGTGGAGCTGCAAGGCCGATTCCGTCATTTTTATACATGGTTTCCGCCATATCGTCAAGAAATCCTCTGAGTTTTCCATCAATCTTTTTAACCGGGTCACATATTTGTTTTAAAATAGGAGCACCGGCTTTCTCTATCTCCAATAATGCCATGATTAACGTGTCCTTTCAATTAAGATATCAAATCGCCGAGAGTATCCGTCTCGCCATATATATTATCATCATTTTCACGGGATTCTGTGCCTAATTATAACATGCGTGCCGTTATCAGTCTACGGAATATTCGGTTCAATCAAACAGATTAATGATCGCAATGCCAACAGAAAAAGGACTGCCGCGAAAGCAGTCCCTTTTAGAATGCCTGATACAAAATTATGGAAGAAGCGATAGCACCTGCGCGCTATTATGCATGAACATCTTTTGTGCATGCAAAGCAAGCTGGTTCTGCGCTTCCGCAGAACGGAGCTTCGTCATTTCAGCAGCAATATCAGTGTCATCTTCCGTAGAAAGCGACGCGGTCAACGACTCGCCCATTGTCGTATAGTTCCCCTCCGAAGCCACAAGACCCTGTTGGGCTGCGCCGATATCAGTTGACATACCCAAAGTTTTATCAAGAGCGCTGTCCACAGTATTAAGGGCATTATTGATTCCCTCTTCGGAGGAAAGGTCAAGCGTTAAATTGCCGTCATTGTCCGTCAAACCAAGACCTTCTGAAGACAGATTGCCAAGCTTTATAGTCTTGTAGCCAGTATCGCCAGCTACGGAAATCGAGCGCGATCCGTCCAAAAGCTTCATGCCGTTATACTCGACGTTGGCGTTATCATTAATTGTCGAAACAGACTGCTGGATAGAACTGCGAATCGCTGAAATGTCAGAACCCTGATTCGTCCCGTTTGCCGCCTGTAAAATCTGACTCTTGATACTCGTCAACGCGTCCACGGTGGAGCTGACACCACCTGCCGCCACGTTCAGCATAGCGTTCGCAGTCTGCGCATTGCTTCTTGACTGCGCCGCCGTCCCTACATTTGAATTCATTCGCGAAGCAATCGCATACGATGAAGCGCCATTCTTTGCAGAAGGACGCTGAGATCCGCTGACAATTTTTTGGATACTGGAATTCGCACTGGAATTCGTACGATTAATCTGGTTAAGATAGCCAAGCCCTCCAATAGCCATATCGATACACTCCCTTCAAAAAACACATAAATCTCCTCAGCTTTTTACATTGATATTATATATTAAAAAAATCTTTTCGGCAAGTGATATTTATAAATTCATAGGCTTAATATCCTATTTATTTATTAAAAGTCTGCCGCATTTAATTCCGCAGCTTCCAACAACATACTATATACGCTCAATTCCCGTAAGAATGCTTCGCCTTCAACTTTATTGCCAGGGCGACCGTCTCTATAAAAGAAAAAATCCCCCGTTTTCATTTTTTGCCAAAACCAGCATTCACGGATTTCTTCGTTAAGTGCGATCGCGCCTTTTAAATAATCATTTTTGTTCAAAAGTACCGGAAAGGATAAAAAACCAATCAATCGCCATTTTTCATTTTCATCTGCAATATAGGCACTGGAAAGATCGGCAACGGCTGCTACTCGATTCCCCATAGACCAAAGCGGATAATTCCGATCTCCGCAATAATATATCATACCGTCCTGTTCTTCTAAAAAAATATCTTCAGCAAATGACACGGACGTCATATAAAATAAAATTATTACAACCGTCACAACGATACGTTGTACAGTATGCATATCCTCACCCTCATTATTACCAATTTCTATATAACGATGAAAAAATCTTCCCTTATCTAAAAAGTATATCATTCATCAAAAAAGTTCCATCTGGTCGCTCTCCATCATTCCCTCCAAACAACCGTGTGCCCTTAAAAGCTCAATATTCGCTTTCGTCACAGATGGAGCACGTTTCTTTAAATCTGCGACAGAAGTAAATCTTCCGTTTCGTCGCGTCGAAATAATCGCCTTGGCGGCAACCGCTCCGAACCCTTTTAGTGACGTAAAAGGCGGAATCAATGTTTTTTCTAAAATGACAAAATTCTCGGCGTCAGAGCGATAAAGATCGACATGTTCGACGGCATAGCCGCGCAAATACATTTCCCAGGCAAGCTGTAAAACAATAATCAGTTCTTTTTGCTTTTCATCCGGCTTTTCCAAGGATTCCAAATCCTTCAAATTCTTTTTCACGACATCTTTCCCTGCCGCCACAACGTTAACGTCAAACGCGTCTGCTCGTATGGAAAAATACGCTGCGTAAAACGCCAGCGGGTAATGTACCTTGCAATAGGCGATACGATAAGCCATCATGACATAGGCTGTCGCGTGGGCGCGAGGAAACAGATATTTGATTTTCTGACAGGACCCGATATACCAATCGGGAACTCCGCCCTCCTTGAGCTTTTCCACCACGTCTGGCTTAATGCCTTTTCCCTTGCGAACGGACTCCATCGTCTTGAAGGAAAGCAATGGGTCGATTCCTTTATGAATCAGGTACATCATGATATCGTCACGGGCTGAAATTGCGTCGTGCAGCGTGCATGTGCCGCCACGAATCAAAGTCTGGGCGTTATCCAGCCAAACGTTCGTCCCGTGTGAAAATCCGGAAATACGCACTAAATCGCTGAAGCACGACGGGTGCGTATCGTCAATCATCTGTCGTGTAAAGGGCGTCCGGAACTCAGGAATGCCAAATGTTCCCGAAGTCGCTCCCAGCTCTTCCGGCGTAACACCCAACGCTTCCGTAGAATGGAACAGAGAGAGCGTTGCCGGATCGTCAAATGGAATGGTTTTCGGATCGCGATGCGTGATGTCTTCCAGCATTTTGATGACAGTCGGATCATCATGGCCGAGGATATCGAGCTTGACAAGCCGGCTGGAAATCGAATGGTAATCGAAATGCGTCGTCACGGTATTGGCGTCGGTTTTGTCAGCCGGACGCTGAATCGGCGTAAAGAAATGGACGTCCATATTCCGTGGCACGACCATGATACCGGCGGGGTGTTGTCCCGTCGTGCGCTTCGTTCCCACGCAACTGTTCAAAACATGCTGAATAAAGGCGTTGCGTTTATTTTCATGCTTCTCCTCGTAATATTTCTTCACATATCCATACGCCGTTTTGTCCGCAACGGTCGCAATAGTACCGGCGCGATAGACGTTGTCCCGACCGAAAAGCTGCTCCGTATATTTATGAGCCGTCGGTTGATACACACCGGAGAAATTGAGATCGATATCGGGCACTTTGTCCCCGTCAAATCCAAGAAATACCGCAAAGGGAATGTCATGCCCATCTTTTATCAGTTGCTCGCCGCAAATGGGACATTCCTTATCGGGAAGATCAAATCCGGAACTGTAAGAACCGTCGGTAATGAATTTGCTAAACTGACACTTCGGACAACGCCAATGGGGAGGCAACGGATTGACTTCCGTGATATCCGTCATCGTCGCGACAAAAGAAGAACCTACCGAACCTCGGGAACCGACCAGATAACCGTCAATATTCGATTTTTTGACGAGCTTGTGCGCGATGAGATAAAGTACGGAAAAACCGTGGCCGATAATCGGCGTCAACTCTTGATCGAGACGCGCCTGTACTACGGCGGGTAAGTTCTCGCCGTACCATTGATGCGCCCGTCGGTACGACATCTCCCGGATTGCATCATCCGCGCCCGGAATCGTAGGAGAATATAATTTATCTGGAATCGGCTTGAAGCGTTCGACCATTTCAGCGACGCGGCGCGGATTCGTAACGACGGCTTCATAGGCCGCTTCTTCTCCGAGATAATCAAATTCTTTGAGCATTTCCTCCGTCGTGCGGAGATATAAAGGAGGCTGCAAATCCGCGTCGTCAAAACCTTTTCCCGCCATAATAATAGCGCGGTAAATCGAATCCTCCGGATTCAAAAAATGAACGTCGCAGGTTGCAATCAGCATTTTTCCAAGTTTTTTGGCCAGCTCCGCCACCTTGCGATTGATGTTTCGCAAATCTTCCTCGGTTTTGACGTTCGAAAACTCGTCTTTCCGAATCATGAACGCATTATTGTGGATCGGCTGAATTTCCAAATAGTCGTAGAAATCCGCGATTGCAAGGAGTTCTTCATCGCTCCGTTGGGCAACGATAGCGCGGATTAGCTCCCCCGATTCGCAAGCGGAACCGAGAATCAAACCTTCGCGATACTCTTTCAGCACGCTTTTGGGAATCCTTGGCTTCTTATAAAAAAAACGCAAATGCGACAAGGAAACAAGCTTATATAAATTGTGAAGTCCTTCCAAATTTTTAGCCAGAATAATGATATGATTTGCAAATTGCTGTTTGTAGTCGTCTCCCGTCAAATATCCTTCCATGCCGTAAATGATTTTTATATCCAGTTTATTATCATCAACGGCATTCATCGCATCAGGAAATGCCTGCACAACGCCGTGGTCGGTAATCGCAACCGCATCCCAGCCCCATCGAGCCGCCGTTTGTATCAGCTTTTTTGTCGGCACGACAGAATCCATCATGCTCATCTGCGTGTGCGCGTGAAGTTCCACCCGTTTGACTTCGGCGTTGTCCTCCCGCGACGCAGCAGACTCCTCCTTCACGCTTGTCGCGGTCAGAACCAAATCATCCTTGAATTTGTCGAAGTTGACGGCCCCTTTGACGCGCACTTTTTTCACGTTTTGCAGTTCTCCCAAAACGCGCGTATATTCCGCTTTGTCTCGAAAAAAAGCTTTAACACCGATTCCTTGCGTATCATCGGCGATATCGAAAGATATGATATTCGTTTTTTCGTATTCGTGGCCTGTAACATCGCTCTCGATGGTTCCAACGACGACTATCGATTTGACTTCGTTTTCTAAAGACTGTATTGGTTCTACTGGCCCGTCGACGCCCGGACCGAAAATACATCCGGCGGCCGTCTCCTGCTTTTTTCCCTTTTTCGCACTCCATTTTGTTTTCCCGCCGTTACTCGCTTCCGATTCATTTGCAGAAGTCGTCGAGGGTACGGACGTATTCCCATGGTGACAGGCTTGCTGATAGGCCGCTGTCCGGTGAATCGCAACGTCCGTATCCACCGTTTCGTTCTCGTCGCCTTCGTAAGTTTCGCAAACGACGTCGAAACGACAGCCCGTCATATCCGCAATAGCGCGATGCAAACGTCCCGCCACATTGTGTTCCTCAAGAAGCGAGCCGATTATCACATTTCCTACGCGTACACAAATCCGCCCGTTGGCAAGATTCCGACGTGCTTGAATCAATGGCTTTCGGATCGAAGGCGCGTCCTCCGTCACGCGATCCACAAGCTGCAACCACCCGGTGGTAAGTATTGTCTCCATGTCAACGACGTCTTGAGAAAAAAAGACTTCACTTAGCCCGCATCTTTGCTTAATATGGTCAGCCGCCGCCGCAAGCAGCGTATCGTCAACCAATTCTTGTGTTGCCAGAACTATCTTCCACGTCTTTTGGTTTGGCGATATCTCAACCTGCTTGATAAAACAATGCTGAAAAAGGCGTTTTGTTTCTTCTGTTAGTTCCATACCTTTAACGAGCAACCAAAATTTATTTGTTTTTTGCGGTACTATACAATATTTTTGCATAAAGTGCTCCATGCATTATTTTTCTTCTTTTGGCAAATGATACAGGATTTCGTAACGGTTTTTGGCTTTCAAAACACGTTCTACATAAAGACGAGTCTCCGGATATGGAATCATCGAAGTGTCTTTAAAATCCCAAGACCACTCGTATTTTTCCATCCACTCATGCACTGTACCACGTCCAGCATTATAAGCTGCAAGCGCAAGTACTTGATTGTTGTGAAATTCTCGCGTTAAAAGCGCTAAATACCATGTTCCATAACGAATATTCATTTCTGGTTCATGCAATTTTTGCAATGAAAAATCCGATTCGTCCAATT
>JAEERZ010000194.1 GCA_016286075.1 Selenomonadaceae bacterium | reverse complement strand
GGCGAGGCCCCTTACACGCTGCTGGATTATTTCCCAGAGGATTTTCTGATCGTGATGGATGAGTCCCACGTCACGATGCCGCAGCTTCGAGCGATGTACGCGGGCGACCGTTCCCGCAAGGAATCGCTGGTGGAAAACGGATTCCGTCTGCCGTCGGCCTTTGATAACCGGCCGCTGACCTTCGAGGAATTCGAGCAGCGGATCAATCAGATCGTCTATATCTCGGCCACACCGGCGCCTTACGAACTGAAAAAGGCGCAGCAGGTCGCGCAGCAGATTATCCGTCCGACGGGGCTGCTGGATCCTGTGGTCGAGGTGCGCCCGCTGGAGGGGCAGATCGACGACCTGATGGGCGAGATCAAGAAGCGCACCGACGCCAAAGAGCGGGTGCTCGTGACGACGCTGACGAAGAAGATGGCGGAAAATCTGACGGATTACCTGAAGGACGCGGGCGTCCGCGTCCGGTACCTGCATTCGGATATTGCGACCATCGAGCGCGCCAAGCTGATTCGCGACTTGCGGGCGGGCGTGTTCGACGTCTTGGTGGGCATCAATCTTCTTCGCGAAGGGCTCGATATGCCGGAGGTGTCGCTGATTGCGATTCTCGATGCGGACAAGGAGGGCTTCTTGCGTTCCGACACGTCGCTGATCCAGATCATCGGCCGCGCCGCGCGAAACGTCCACGGCAAGGTCATCATGTACGCGGACGCTGTCACGGACTCCATGCAGCGGGCCATCGACGAGACGCTTCGCCGCCGCACGGTGCAGGAGGAATACAACAAGGCACATCATGTGACGCCCAAGACCATCGTCAAGCCGGTCAAAGAGCTGATCGAGACGACGCTCGTGGCCGAAGAGCCGGCGGAATACGGAACCAAGAAAAAGAAGCATAAGATGACGAAGAAGGAAAAGGACGCGCTGATCCGCACGCTGACGAAGGAAATGCAGGACGCGTCAAGAGCGCTGGAATTCGAGCGCGCCGCAGAACTTCGGGATATGATTTTCGAGTTGGAAGGGAAATAGGAGAGAACACGACCATGAAGAGAACAAGCATATCCAATCGAGAAGGTCGCGATGAACGCAATCAGGATTCGCCGGAAGTCAAGACGATTACCAGCGACGAACTGAAGCGTTTCTTGTTGGAAGCTCTTTTTGCCCTGCGGGATAAAAACTATGAGGCGGCGCAAAAAGCGATGTCCCATTATGAAGGCTTCGACAACGTCTTTTTTCGCGCCTACCCGTATCTCTACTATTATAAGGCGCTCATTGCTTACGGACTGAAAGATTATGATTCGGCGGAGCATTTCTTTAAGGAATATGTCGAAAAAGCGGGCGCCGATGAAATCGCTTTCTTCCATTTGGGAAATGTTTATTATCAGAAACAGCAATGGGATAAGGCTTTGGAAAGTTACAATTCGGCGCTGGATATGCGGAAAGCCTTTCCCGAAGCGCTCGCCAATATCGGTATAATTGCTCGGCAGTTGGGCGATGAGGATATGGCCAAGGCGGTCGCACGCAGTCAGACGATTTTTGACAGGATATTTGTGCAGAATGAGCTTTGTGAGGATCCTTTGGAGTTCGCACTTGCGATTCCAAAGGAGTTATCTGTTTCACAGATTCCGATTTTCATCAATTCCCGTGACCGCTTGGAAACGTTGAAATTATTGTTGAATTGGCTGAAAAAAGCCGGACAGCAGCGGATTTACATTCTCGACAATGATTCCACTTATCCGCCTCTTTTGGAATTCTATCATCGTCTGGATGAGAGCGAGCCGTTGGTGCAGGTTCTTTATCTCAAGAAGAATCTTGGTCATACTGCGCTTTGGGACAGCAAGGTGCTGGAAATCCTGCACATTGATACGCCGTATGTCTATACGGATTCCGACGTCGTTCCTTCTGCGGAATGTCCGCTTGGCGTATTGGGCGATCTTTTAGAGGTTTTGCGGAAATACCCGTTCCTGAAAAAAGCGGGTCTCGCTTTGAAGACAGACGATATCACTTACTTTGATGCGGAAAAAACGAAGGAAGCAGAGAAGCGTTTCTATTTGCATGAGATCGAGCCGGAACTGTATTTCGGCGCAGTCGATACGACGTTCGCGCTGTATCGCAATTATCGGCATTACAACTTGTATGTTTCCGCGCGGACGACAGGCAACAGGACGGCGCGTCATCTGCCGTGGTATTACGATTACGAGAATCTGCCGGACGACGAGAAGTATTATATGGAACATGCGAATTCTTCGGCATCGTTGGTGCAGAAGATAAAAGAGAAAGACGTTTTGATGGAAAAAGATGTTCATAAACGGACAGATTCTAAAATGAAAACGTTTGCACTTATTTGTGATCCTGAGATGGTTACGACCATTTTACGGCATTTGCCGAATGACTGGCAGATTTCTTGTATTATACGCGACACGGAAGACATGCGCGACGAGGAGTGCATTGACAACATACCCGTTGTAAATTTTTTGATGTTTCGAAAATGTTATTTACGGGATATAGATGGGGCGTTGGTTGTCATGGGTGCAGGATTGCAACGGGCAGCTATAACGAATCGGTTGCGGTATTATGGAATTTCACAGATTGGGTTTCCGCGTACGCTTCGAGCAATTGATATATCGCATGAAGGAATTGCATGGACAGAAGGAAAACCATATTTGAGCCAAGTTGAGATTCATCTTATGGATTCTTGCAATTTGAATTGTACAGGATGTTCTCACTTTTCCAATTTATTTCAGCGTGATACGGTTTATAATTTGGATCAGTTTTCAAAAGATTTGTCCTTGTTTTCTCGTCAAGTCTTCGTTTCTACACTCTTCCTTTTAGGCGGGGAGCCTTTTGCAAATCCGCAGATTAAGGATTATTTGAGGATAGCGAGACAAAATTTCCCTATCTGTGAAATAATCTTGGTGACAAATGGATTGCTGATTCCGCAGCAATCTGATGACGTGATGGAAGCATTGAGGCAAGAGCAAATCGATGTTGAAATTTCGCTTTACCCGCCTACGGCTAAAATGCTTGATAAAATAAAAGACCGTATGAAAAATACAGGTGTGAAGTACCGTGTCAGAGCAGAACGACCGGCATTCATGGCATTTTTAGGAACAAGCGGAACCAGCGATCCATATATGTCGCAAAGGATTTGCTGCAACGCTCATTGCCGGTATATCAGAAACGGCGTTCTGTATAAATGCCCGGTAGATGCATTATCTTATAAATATAAGGAAATATTTGGTGTTCCTCTTCCTCCGGCAGAAGGAATTCGTCTTGACTCTATAGATTTTGAACGAAAGTTATCTCTGCTCGATCAACCGATTCAACTCTGTCGGTATTGTACGGAGAAGCCGCGTGTCTTTCCATGGTCGGTTGCAGTGCAGCCGCAGAAAGAAGACTGGTTTGGAATTGATGAATAATGTTTTAGAAAGGTAAATCTGCATGGAAAACACCATTCGCATCCGCGGGGCGCGGGAGCATAATCTGAAGAATATCAATTTGGAGATTCCACGGGACAAGCTGATCGTGATTACGGGGCTTTCCGGGTCGGGGAAGTCCTCCTTGGCTTTTGATACGATTTACGCCGAAGGACAGCGGCGATATGTGGAATCGTTGTCCGCGTATGCGCGGCAGTTCCTCGGACAGATGGACAAGCCGGACGTGGATTTGATTGAGGGGCTTTCGCCGGCGATTTCCATCGACCAGAAGACGACGAGCCGGAATCCCCGTTCCACGGTCGGAACGGTGACGGAGATTTACGACTACTTGCGTCTTCTTTACGCGCGGGCAGGGCGGCCTCATTGCCCGAACTGCGGAAAGCCGATTTCCCAGCAGACGCTCGACCAGATGCTCGATCAGATCTTGGCGCTCGACGAGGGAACCAAGTTGTTGATTCTCGCGCAAATAATACGCGGGAAAAAGGGCGAGCATCGCAAGGTGTTCGAGCAGATTCGCCGCGAGGGCTTTGTGCGTATGCGCGTGGACGGGGAGATTTACGACGCAAGCGAGGAACTTGAGCTTGAAAAGAACAAGAAGCATACGATCGAGGTGGTCGTCGATCGGCTGGTGATCCGCGAGGGAATTCGCCAGCGTCTCGCCGATTCGCTGGAAACGGCGCTGAAGCTTGGCGAAGGCGTCGTCTATGTGCAGGTGGTGGACGGCGAGCTCCTGATGTTCAGCCAGAATTTTGCCTGCATCGATTGCGGCGTCAGCCTGCCGGAACTTGCCCCGCGCATGTTCTCGTTCAACAGTCCCTTCGGCGCTTGCCCGGCGTGCAGCGGCATCGGCAGCCAGATGGAGTTCGACGAGGAGCTTGTCATGCCGGATCCGTCGCTTTCCGTCGCGCAGGGCGTGTTCGCGCCGCTGTCGAAGAATCTCAACTCCTATTCGATGTGCCAGATGGACGGCGTTCTCCGAAAGTACGGCTATACGGTGGATACGCCTTTTACCAAGCTGAAAAAGAAGGTGCGGGACATCTTGCTTTACGGCTCGGGCGAGGAGTGCTTCGAGTACGGCTATGAGAATATGTACGGCGAGTACAAGGAATATTACAATCCCTTTGAGGGCGTCATGCCTTTGCTTTCCCGTCGATATCGCGAGGCGGAGGCCGG
>JAEERZ010000193.1 GCA_016286075.1 Selenomonadaceae bacterium | reverse complement strand
CCTCGTCCATGACCATCACCGCGTCGAAGAAGGCGTCGATAGGCTTCGCCAGTTCCGAAAGAGCCTCGATTGCGCCCGAGTAATCGTCGGCTTTCACGCACGCTTCCGTCTTTGACTTTACAGCTTTGTATGCCTCCGCCAGCGCCTTTTCCTCCGACACGGCGAAAGCCGCCGCATCGAATTCCGCGCTTTCCGCCTTTTGCGCAAGATTGCCCGCACGGGTGAACGCCTGCACCGGCGTATCCAGTTTGCCCGCCGAGAGAGCCTTTTGTACGGCCTCTGCTCGCTGATAGACGGCGCAAAGGTCGTCCACATCCCCGAGTACAGCGTCCGCCACATCGTAACGAACGGCTGTATCGTCCAGCACGTTCTTCATACGCAGCCGCAGGAACTCCGCCACATCGGCCTGCATCTTTTCCCGCGCCGCCGCATCTGAGATTTTCAATTCATCCATCGCCGCCGCGACGAGCGTCGACAACGAAAAGCGGAGCTTCGCCTCGACAACCATGCGGACGAGCCCAAGCGCTTGACGACGCAGAGCAAAAGGATCCTGCGAGCCTGTCGGGATCAGTCCGCGGCTGAACGTCGCGACGATATTGTCGAGCTTGTCCGCGAGGCTTACGATACGGCCCGCCGTCGTCTGCGGCAACCGATCTCCCGCGAAACGCGGCAAATAATGCTCGTCGATAGCTTCGGCTACCTCCGCGTCCTCTCCGTCGAGAAGCGCGTAAGATCGTCCCATCACGCCCTGCAGCTCCGTGAACTCCGTGACCATACCCGTCACAAGATCGGCCTTCGCGAGCTTCGCCGCGCGCACGGCTTTTTCCTTTTCCGCCGCGCCGACGCCCAGCGCGTCAGCTATTGCTGCCGCGAGACGCTCCAGCCGTCCCGCCTTGTCGTAAACGGTGCCGAGCCCTTCCTGGAACACAACCGTTTTCAGCTTATCGAGGTGCTTCTCCAACGGCTTTTTCCTGTCCTCGTCGAAGAAGAACTGCGCGTCCGCGAGACGTGCCCGAAGCACGCGCTCGTTTCCATGCTGCACCACGTCGAGGTAATCTTTTCCGCCGTTCCTGACCGTGATGAAAAGAGGCAGAAGCTTTCCCTCCGAGTCTTTGACCGGGAAATACCGCTGATGGTCGCGCATCGGCGTGATGACAGCTTCCGGCGGCAGCTTCAAATATTTTTCCTCAAATTTGCCGCAGAGCGCCGTTGGATACTCGACAAGGTAAACTACCTCTTCGAGTAAATCGTCGGTGATTTCCGCGACGCCGCCTTGACTTTTCGCAGTCTCCTCAATCTGCGCGCGGATCATATCGCGGCGACGTTCCTGATCTACGATGATGAATTCCGCTTCACAGGCCGAAACGTAATCCGACGCTTTTGCGATTTCAAACGATTCATGCCCCAGGAACCGGTGGCCGCGGGACGCACGCCCGGACTTCACAGACGCCACCTCGAAAGGCACCACGTCTTCGCCGTATAGCGCAACGAGCCAGCGGAGCGGACGAATGAAACGAAAATCAAGGCTTCCCCAGCGCATACTGTTCGGGAAGGAAAGTCCCGTCACCAGCCCTTTCAAAAGTTCCGGCAGCAGCGTCTCCGTCGCCGCTCCGGCCTCATGCACGACTGCGTAAACATAACCGTCCTTTTTGACCAGCGACGACGGATCGACCTTCTGACCGCGGGCGAAGCCCTGCGCCGCTTTCGTTGGATTGCCGTCCGCATCGAAGGCCGCTTGGATTGACGGACCGCGCCGTTCGCTTTCAACGTCCGGCTGCCGCTCGGTCAGCCCCGCCACGAGAAGCGCTGTGCGGCGCGGCGTACCGACTGTCGAAACGTCTTTGTATTCGAGGCGAAGAGAATTCAACGCCTTTTTCGCATTCTCCGCCAATTCTTCGAGGATGCCCGGCATTGCGTGGGCCGGAACCTCTTCCGTGCCGATTTCCAAAAGAAGATCCTTGCTCATGCCGTTTTCGCCTCCTTCGCTTCCATTTTTTTCAGCATCGGGTACCCGAGCTTCTCGCGCTGCTCCAGATAACACTGCGCGCAAAGTCGGGCGAGCTTGCGTACGCGCCCGATGAACGCCGTGCGCTCCGAAACGCTGATCGCGCCCCGGGCGTCGAGCAGGTTGAACGTATGCGAGCACTTCAGCACATAATCGTAGGCCGGATGCACATAGCCGAGACCGATGACGCGCACCGCCTCTTTCTCATACTTCTCGAAAAGCTCGAACAACAGCGGCTCGTCCGAAAGTTCGAAAGCATAGGCCGACTGCTCGTACTCGTTCTGATGGAACACGTCGCCGTAAGTCACTTCGTCAGTCCAGCGCACGTCGTAGACGTTCTCAACGCCTTGTATATACATCGCGAGACGTTCCAGCCCGTACGTGATTTCCACCGCCGTCGGCGCCACGTCGACGCTGCCTACTTGTTGGAAATACGTGAACTGCGTGATCTCCATGCCGTCGAGCCAGACCTCCCAGCCCAGTCCCCACGCGCCCAACGTCGGCGACTCCCAGTTGTCCTCGACGAAGCGGATATCGTGTTTCTTCGGTTCGATGCCGAGGCTTTCGAGGCTTTCCAGATAAAGCTCCTGAATGTTGTCCGGCGACGGCTTCATGATGACCTGAAACTGATGATGCTGATAGAGCCGATTCGGATTCTCGCCGTAGCGCCCGTCAGCCGGACGACGGGACGGCTCAACATAGGCCACGTTCCACGGCTCCGGCCCAAGCACGCGCAGAAACGTGGACGGGTTCATCGTACCCGCCCCCTTCTCTACGTCGTAGGGCTCCGCCAATACGCAGCCCCGGTCCGACCAAAACTTCTGCAAGGCCAGAATGATTTCCTGAAACTTCATATACCTTCCTCCTTCACGGAACAAAAAAAGTCTCGTCCCGCAACAAAATTGTCGCAGGGACGAGACTTGATTCCAAAAATCCCGCGGTTCCACCCTGATTGACCGATTCGGCCCTCTCTTGTGAAAATGCAATCGCTCCGGAACGCCCTTCGCCTCCGTCGGCGGCCTTTCACCATCGCCGCCTCGCTGCCTTTGGAAGCTACTCTTTTCCGTCATCGCGCACGACCGCGCCATGCGCCGCCGTGCTTTCGAGTTTAACAAATCCGCCGCCGTTTGTCAATCCTGACGAATATCTTCAATACGCATTTTCGGATCGAGCTTGATGGTGGCAAGACCGTAATAAGCGCAAACGGGCTCGCGCGTCAGCCCCGCGTCAAAATCGTCGTAAGCGATATGGCGAAGAATCCGCCGACGCTCGGGAATCGCACTGGGCGGCACGACCACCGTCGTCTTGCCCGCGGCGGCCTCCCGCGCGATATAGGCAATGCGAATCGCATCCTCGCGCCAAATATCATGGAGCACGATCAACGTCGCAACAACAATGAAAGCGAGTACGCATGCGCCGCCCCGACGGAAAATCCGCGCCTCGTCACGGAAAAACAGCCGCTCCCGCACCTCGGGAATCCGAAGCACAGTCACCGCGCCCATGATCAACATGACAGACGAACTGAACAGCGCCCGCCCCGGGAACGACGGCGCTCCCATCATCAACAGATTATTGAAGATACAAAGTCCGATGAAAAACGCCGCATACCGAAGCTGCGGATAATCCTCCACGAGTTCCCGCCACGAAATTTTTTCTTTCACCGCCTTGACCCGCTTCCGTGAAAGGCCCATGTTTCGGGCACTCGCCAGATAGACATAGCCGACGCCCAGCAGATAAATCAGCGCCTCTTCAAGGCCCTGCATCGTGTTGTTGAAATGGGAAAGCAATATTTCTTCCCTCAGGCCCAGCGGGAAGAAAATCCCGTGCACGACCATCGCTTCCAGCGTCTTGTAAAAAAAGCCCGTCGTGAAAAACGAAACCGTGCTGACAATCAGTATGCCCAACATAAGCCAATGCCGGTCGCCCTCTTCCGGAGGCGGAACATCGACGCCGCGCCGCTTTGCGGCCTCCAGATAAAGAATCCGCACCGCCAGGACAAGAGCCAAAAGCACCGGCAGCATATAAAGAATCATCTCCAGATTCGCAGGGAATTGATTGAGCAAATGGAACAGCCACGCACGATCCTGATCCTCCACGATGCGGACGTAATTCCCGGGCGCGACGATACAAACGATGCTTCCCAGGATCGAACCCGCGGCTCCCGTCCCCATCCAGAGCGAGAAATCTCCGCGTCGATATGCTCTCCAGGAAGCCCAAAGAACGACCAGCGTCGTCGTCACCGTGAGGTTTTCCACCGAGCAAGCGGCGACCGCCCCCAGCGGCAGCATCAGAATCGCCAGTCCCCAATGCGCCCCCTTCAGCTTTCCCGCCAAAGCCAAGTTATACGGCAGCAAAAAGACAGCCGTCAACAGTCCCGTCCAAAGATAAACCGCAGCGCCGCAAAGCCAGATCGCAATCTCTCCGAAATGGGAGATACCGAACCACATGAACGCCCCAATCACAAACAGCATCTCCGGCTCGTCGGCAAAGTCAGTATCCCGACGGCAGTGCATCAGAATCACCGCGCACATCGCCGCGAACACAAACGCATTGGCAATATTGAACCAAACCTTCCCGCACATCATAAAGACGAACTGGATGAAAAAGCTGACCAGTCGTCCGCCGT
>JAEERZ010000192.1 GCA_016286075.1 Selenomonadaceae bacterium | reverse complement strand
TGATTATTTATGAAGGACCGCAGCAGAAACGGGAGGCCGGAGATGCTCCTTGGATATCGAGAACAACGACGACGGTAAAATCTCGGGGGAAAGATTATAATTTGAACCCGGGCGAGATTAAGTATCAAATGTTACCGTTACCTGATTATGACGGGGAAGACTTGAAGCGAAACTGTATAAAAACGGCTGCTCCGGTTGTATTAAACATTCCTGAGGGTTATACGTTTAACGGTTTGATTTATTTGCCAAGAAGCCAGATTACAATAAAGGGAACGGGTAAGATTAACGGATTTATCCTTGCGAAGAAGATTATTAATAAGGAAGCACTTTCCGGTTGCCAATGGTATACTTTCCACGATTATTCCCTGCCAACGGTGTCTTTGGAGTCAATTGGTAAGGTGAATACAAATGAGAAGGAAATGATATTTAAAAATGATGTCATTACAGGAGATTTTGAGATGGCGTACACCCCGGGCGTCGAGGATTATTCAGACAAGGGGTATTATTTAAAAGTAGCAGGATTTACAAGGTGATTTTGGAGAACCAGTGCCAATACGTTGGCCATTCAGGCGGACAATATGAGGGAACGCCGCCGCCAGTCGGCGAAAGCGGAGGCCCTGCGCGCCCCAGTCAAGATCGTGTTCCCATTGGTGCTGTTCATTTTCCCGGCGCTGTTTGTTATCGTACTTCTGCCGACGCTCCTGTTCCTGCTGAAAAATATGTGACGGGCGGAAAGGGGCGCTTCCTCGTGGCAAGACGGGCGGCAATATGGAAAGCGAGGGGGGCGTCGGATGACGCCCCCTTTTTGCATATAGAGATTGCGGATACATTTTGGCGGCGTTTTTTGGGCTTGATGGGGCGAAAAAATATAGCGCCGTCCCATGCGCTGTTGCTTTGTCCCTGTTCCAGCGTGCATATGTGTTTTATGCGGTTCCCTATCGACGTCGCTTTTGTGAAGCGGCAGGAGGAGGGAGAAGGCTGGCAAGTGGTCAAAGTGGCGCGCGGTCTTCGTCCTTGGTTCGGCATTGGCGTCTGCACAGAAGCGGACGCGGCGCTGGAAATGGGAATGGGCGAAGCGGAGCGCGTGGGAATAGAGATTGGAAGCATTTTGGAAGAAGTGCAACGGGAAGCGAATTTCTAAAACTCCCTCCGTCATGCCTGCGGCATGCCCGTGACAGTCCACTGGACTGTCACGCCCTCATAGAGGAAGGCAGAAATAGCCCTCCTCGTAGAGGAGAAACATGCCAGTGGCATGTTTCTTGGCACGAAGTGCCGGGAGGAGTTTAAGAGCGGCTGCTTGTAATAATATACTATCGGTAAGCATTAGGAGGCGGATTATGATGAAGTTGCGTTGGGAAGCATGGAAAGCGGGCGAGCAGCGCGGCGCGTTTATTGTATTTACGGCTTTGGCGCTGTGGTTCTTGATGATGTTTATCGCGTTTTCCGTGGATTTCGGAAACTACTATCAGCACCGCTCCCGCCTCCAGAACGCCGCCGACGCCGCCGCGCTGGCGGGCGTCGCGGAATACACGACGGAAGAGATTGCCGCGAACAGCGCCGGCGCTATAGCCGCACCGACGTTGAGCAAAGGGCGTCTCGTCACGCTCGTGGAGAACGACAAGGCGGTTCCTGCGTCCATAGCGGTACGCAGCCAAGCGCAGAATTATGTCACAAACAACTATGGCAATTTGAACATAAAAGATAATAAAGTATGGAGCGAAGAAGTAACGGAAGAGAAAACGGAAAACGGCGTTACGCAGAGCACTACGACGACGCACCGTTACTGCCGGGTCGATTTGGTGGATACGATCCCGACGTTTTTCGCGCGTATTTTCGGGGTGACGTCGCTGGATGTGAAAGTGTCTGCGTTGGCGCTGATGGACGGGTCTGCGGAGAATGAAACCTGGGGGAAGCGGCTGGAAGGAGTCGGCGACCGGCTGGCGATGCTTGCGCCCAATCAAATATGGGAAAGTCTTATCAATACTGATAAAGCAAAGGCGTTCACAATTACGGATTTGAAGAGTAGCAACCAAACGACAACGGGCAACGTAGGGTTTGGCGACAAAGTGAATAGATACTATGTTACTAAAGGTGTAGCGGACAAGTTGCTGTATTTGGGAACAGACGAAACGCAGCGAGCGCACACCGACGAAAACGGATTCATTATCGGGTACAAGGAACCGGCGGACGGCGGCATTTGCGCTGATCCGATTTACGCTACGGGAGGCACAGAATCAAAACTGAAAGAACGAGCGACGACAAAGGTTTTTGTGATACAGAATAATGAAGGCGTCACCTATACGGATGCAGGGGAAATATTCGCCCTTTATCTGAACCGGGACCATATTAGTCAACGAACCGGAGCGAGGGATAGATTCACCAAGATCATCGTCAATTATATGACGGGAACACGTAGAAATAAAATAGATGAAAACAACTCGTATATAGTTCCTCTTTATGCACGGCTGGAAAGCGAGCCTATCCGTATCGGAACACAGGGGCTCATGCCAGTGCATGGTGTCTTTATTGATGCAAAGGCGACGCAAAAAGACCTCGGTGTGAACATAGGCAGTGATGGTAAAATCACGGTCAACAATAAAGCCGCCAGGCCGTTTGTGCTTGCCTATGACGGACCGGACCCGCTGCGCGGAAAACTGGCGCCGGGAAAAACGGATGTGGAAGACGCCCCGTGGATTGCGACGGAGAATACCACGTTGGAAAAAAGTATGTTTTCGGACAATTCGGAGTGGAAGATTGAGCCGGCGCAAATTCAGGGCAAAATCGAGCCGGTGCTTTTGGGCAATCCAGACAGAAAGTATTTAGGCGACACTACATATCTTACAGCAAAGCATATGGTGAAATCTGCGCTTTGGACGTCGGGGCCAATCGAGGTGAATATCGACTCCGATTGCGTGTTTTACGGCACCATTTTCGCCCCCCATAGCAAAGTTATTATTAAAGGAGGGGGAATTATTTACGGCTTCATTGCTGCCCGGGAGATTGACGCCAGCGGCTGGAATCCTTCCGGCGCGAAGAGCGTCGTCGAGACCGAAACGGTCTCGCTGCCTGCCATGAGTACCATTGTCAGGGACAGATCGAAAGATATTTACGATTACGAGAAAAGGTATTATACGGACGAGTACATGGTAGCATTTAATCGTTATGAGGATTTCACGGACGCGAAATATTATTCGTCGATTCTTAATTAGTCACCGACAAGACAAATGTATAAATTGGCTTCCGCACAGTGCGAATTGTGCGGAAGTTTTTTCTTTGTGCGCACATGAAAAAAGAGGGCAAGGGGGACGAGGGTTTGAAGGGGATGAAAAAAGCTGAGGTAAGAAAGTAAGAAGTTCTTACTTTCTTACCTCAGAAATTTTTGGGACTGAAATCCTTTGAAAAATTCGGACGGGACTTCCAGATGCATTGACAAATGGGATTTGCAGTTTTATAGTAAATATAGATAAGTTCTATCATAGGAGAATTCTGTGCCTCGGATGGGCGGGAAAGGATTTTTGGATGTTTGGGATTGATATCGGCGTTGACTTGGGAACGGCCAACGTCCTTGTGTATGTGAAAAATAAAGGGATTGTACTTCGCGAGCCGTCGGTGGTGGCGGTCAATAACGATACGGGACAGATTTTAGCGGTGGGCGAGGAAGCAAAGCGGATGATCGGCCGGACGCCGGGCAATATTTCCGCGATTCGTCCCCTGCGGGATGGAGTAATCGCCAATTACAACATCACGGAGACGATGCTTCGGTATTTCATTGACAAGGTCATCGGACGCCGGCTGCTTTTCCGTCCGCGCATTATGATTTGCGTGCCGTCCGGGGTGACGTCGGTGGAACGGCGGGCGGTGCAGGAGGCGGCGGAGCAGGCCGGGGCTCGGCGCACGCAGCTCATCGAGGAGCCGATGGCGGCGGCCATAGGCGCGGGGCTGCCGATTGACGAAGCGACAGGCTCCATGGTTGTCGATATCGGAGGCGGTACGACGGACGTGGCGGTCATCAGTCTCGGCGGGATTGTGCTGTCGTCCAGCCTGCGTGTGGGAGGAGACAAGTTCGACGAGGCGATCATCCTTTATATCCGCAAGACGTTCAATATTTTGATTGGGGAACGCACGGCGGAGGAAGTCAAGATGGAGATTGGCGCGGCGTATCCGGCGGCGCGAACGCTGCAGATGGAGGTCAAGGGCCGCGACCTTTATACGGGGCTGCCGAAGGGCGTCACGGTGACGACGGAGCAGATTGCGGAGGCGCTGAACGAGCCGGTTTCGGCGATTGTGGACTGTGTGAAGAAGATACTGGAAGATACGCCGCCGGAGCTTTCGTCGGATATTATCGATCACGGGATTGTTTTGACGGGCGGCGGCGCGATGCTTTACGGTTTGGTCGGAAGGATTGCCAAGGAAACGGGGGTTCCCGTGGTTCTGGCTGATGACCCGATGTCCTGCGTGGCAATCGGCACCGGAAAGGCGCTGGATTTCGCCGATCATTTCGCGGACGGGCAGGATATGGACAGCGTTTTAGCAAGGGAAAAATAAAACGAGGTGAAACTGTATGTGGCGTGGGCTTTATACGGCGGCTGCCGGCATGATGACGCAGGAGAACCGTACGGGGGTCATTGCGAACAATCTGGCGAACGCGAATACGACCGGTTACAAACGAGACCGGGCGCTTGACGCGGAGTTTCGCCC
>JAEERZ010000191.1 GCA_016286075.1 Selenomonadaceae bacterium | reverse complement strand
TGCCGACCTTTATGAGAGCAAGACGCTGAACGATCTTGCCGCCGATATTAAAAACCTGAATACAAACGTAACGGCAAGCTATGATGCGACTAACGATTCGTTCAGTATATACAACAAGGAGAGCGGTTCGGCAGAAATCATCGGCTTGACGATGGCGGCGTCAGCTGAAGGCGGCGAATTTGCGGCGACTCTGTTCAACAATCTTGATATGGGTCAGTCCAAGGATGGAGAATTAGGGAACAAGGAGACTTTTACGGCTGCTACGGAAAAATCTGTCGAGGGCGCGGACGGTATTGTCACGATTGACGGGCGCAAATATGAAGGCGTCACGGACAACCGTATCACTGTTTCCGGCGTCACCTATTCGCTGGCAAATAAGACGGAAGTCGGAAAGACGGTTACGGTTTCTGTAACGCAGGACACCACGGCCATCATCGACAACGTCAAGAAATTTGTCGAGGATTACAACAAGATTCTCGACGACCTTGTCACGAAGTACAACACGAAGCCGGACGGCGACTACGAGCCGTTGTCGAAGACGCAGGAAGCCTCGATGACGCAGGAGCAGATCGACAAGTGGACGGAAAAGGCGAAATCGGGCCTGTTCTACCACAACGAGATTTTGCGTGATATGATTTACGCTATGCGCGACGCTGTTTCGACGCCGGTGCTGAGCGTAGGCAGCAACTACAATTCCGCTTCGGCGATCGGCATCACGTCGTCGAACAACCAGGGGCATTTGCAGCTTGACGAAGACAAGCTGAAGAAAGCCCTTGCCGCCGATCCGGACTGCGTGTATCAGATTTTCGCGTCCGATCAGGATACCTTTACCAGCGTAGATCCGAAGAACCGCACCAACGCTATGGCGACGGACGATTACAACCATCGCGGCATCGCGAACCGGCTGTACTTCAACGCGGTGACGGACGGCATCAAGAACGTCGAGGACTATGCGGGCGTATTGGCCGACCCGGAAGACCAGAGTACGCTGGGCTTGCTGATTACGCAGCTGAAGACCAAGATGGACAACTTCAAGGCGCTGATGGACGATTTCCAGACGCAGCTTTACAAGAAGTACGACGCGTTGGAAGTGATGATTTCCCAAATGAACGCGCAGTATAATACAATATTTGGCGGTCAACAGTAAATAAGGGGAGCGGGGGCAGCTCCGCTCCTTTTCTTTCACTTCCAATGCTGAGCGGGAGGTACACACATGGTAAATGCAGCCGAGGCATATAAGCGACAGCAGGTATTGACGGCGACGCCGGAGGCCCTGACGCTGATGCTTTACAACGGCGCGCTTCGCTTCATGACCGAGGGCAGGGAAGCCATCGAGAAGAAAGATTATGAGGAAGCGAACAACTCCTTGCAGAAAGCGCAGAACATCATTACGGAATTTCGCGTGACGCTCAATATGGAATATGAGATCTCGCATCAGCTCTTGCCTCTTTACAATTACGTTTACGACCGTTTGGTCGAGGCGAATATGAAGAGCGACCTCGCGCAGCTTGACGAGGCGAAGAATATCATCACCGAGCTTCGCGACGCGTGGGCGCAGGCGATGAAGAAGGCGCGCGCGGAGAAAGGGGCGGCGTCCTGATGGCCGGGGATGCGAAGGAATTGTGGGAAAAGTATTATATTCTCACGATGGAAATGCAGAAATTCCTGAACCGCGAGAATATCGACGAGTTTTTGAATATCGCGGAGCAGCGGAACGTCATCTTTGACCGGATGCAGGCGGCGATTACGCCGAAGGACAAGGAGACGGAAGAGTACAAGGCTTTTTTGGCGAAGCTCCAGCCGATTGCAAAGGACGTATTGGATCGGTCGAAAGTATGGCTCGCCCGCTCCAAGCAGCGCAATGTCAAGGTGCGCTCCTATACCGCCGTTCCCGGTTTCCAGCCGAACGGCCACATGGTCAATACAAAATTCTAAAAATGTAAAAGCTCACCCTAGGGGGCGGGCTTTTTATTTTGTGCAATTTCGGTGTAATTTGGTATAATAAGTATAACTATGAAAAAGACAAAGGAGCGATACGGATGCGGATTTCTGCCTGCTATATCGTGCGAAATGAAGCGGCGAAGCTGGATCGGTCGCTGGCAAGCCTCGAAGGGGCGGTCGACGAGATTATCGTCGTGGACACGGGGTCTTCCGACGATACGGTGAAAATAGCGGAGACGCACGGCGCGCATGTTTTTCATTTTCCGTGGCAGGACGATTTTTCTGCGGCCCGCAACGTGTCGCTCTCCAAGGCGACGGGAGACTGGATTCTCGTCGTGGACGCGGACGAATATTTTCCCGAGGGGATGGCGAAGAATATCCGGCCGGCGGTGGAGCGATACGGCGCCGACGTGGATCTTTTGATTTTCATGCGCCGGGAGTTTGACGAGGATAAAGGAGAAGTGCTTTTGGACACGTATGTGTCCCGGCTTTTACGGCGGACAGACGGTCTCGCCTATGAGGGCGCGATTCACGAGGAGCCTCGGCGTCATGGCAATATAATTTCGCGAATGGCGACGATTCCCGACGGGGAGCTCATGATGATGCATACCGGCTATTCCGCGGTGCTTCTCCGGTCAAAGGGGGAGCGCAATTTAGCTTTGCTGCTGCGGGAATTGGAGAGCGGGCATCCGAGAGATTCGATTTATATGTATTTGGCCGAGACGTATGATGGGCTGAAGGATGAAGCGCAGGCTCTGCGATTTGCGTGGATGGACGTCATGCGGGGGCGAAAGCCGATTATTTTCGCAAGCCGGACGTACTGCATTTTGATTCGCATCTTGGCGAAACACCCGGAGCGGTATCAGGAAAGACGGAAAGCGACGGCAATGGCGGTTAAGGATTTCCCGGAAATACCGGAATTCCATGCGGAATATGCGGAGTGCTTGGCACTCGGCTTTGCGTATCGGGCGGCGGTTCGTGAGAGCAAGACGGCGCTGGATTTGTTTGCTTCCGGCGTGGGGTGCGGAATGGAGCCGTCCATGTTCACGCAGGAAACGGCTGATTTTGTTCGTGAACGCATGGAAATGTGGGAAAGGCTGGCATTGGAGGGGATGGACGCTTTCGGGGACTTGGCCGGGAGAGGCGACTGGAAAGGAGCTCTTGCGGAGGCGGAAAATGCGGCGGAGCAGAAGGGCACGATGCTGTTCTCTTTGCTGCTGCTCATGGAGGATGACGATTCGGAGAAAGCGCGCGAGGCTATGCGCTTTTCGGAATCTCTGCTGCCGCCGGAGATGGATGCGATGTGGCGGGCGTATCGGGGAGAAATGCCTGTGGATGCTCAGATAGAGGAAAACTTTGCGCGACTGCTGCCTGTCATTCTTGGTTTCGTCGGGAAAAAAGGAGCAAAGCGGCTGAAAAATCTATTTGCAAAGTTTTCCGAGAAGGGAAGGGTTGCGGCAGCTCGTGCACTGACAGAGGCGGAGGCGTGGGACAGCGTGTCGGCGCTCCTTTCGGATTTGCGGGGCGGCGCCGACGAAGAGGCTTTTCGGCTTTTGGGCGTCAGCCGGTATCGCTTGGGAGATCGGGCAGGCGCGAAGCGGTATTTTTTGCGGGCACGGGAGATAATGCCCTCGGCAGAAACGGATTCCTATTTGCGATGGCTGGGGGAGGCGGCGGAAGATGCTTAAAATTTCGGCGTGCGTGATTGTAAAAAACGAAGAGGCCAATCTTCCACGGTGGCTGGCTTGGGCAAAGGTACTTGCGGATGAGATGGTCGTGGTGGATACCGGCTCGACGGATCGAACGGCTGAGTTGGCGCGCAAGGCCGGCGCAAGCGTGTATTCCTTTGAATGGCGGAAAGATTTTTCCGCGGCGAAGAATTTTGCCCTGCGGAAGGCAAAAGGGGATTGGATTGCATTCCTTGACGCCGACGAATATTTTTCGGAGGAGGATATTCCGAAGGTCAGGGAATATCTGCGGCGATTGGATAAGGACCGGAATGTCGCCGGTTTTATCAGCCCTTGGGTCAATATCGACAAAGAACGTGGCGACGTGATTTTGTTTACTGGCGTGCAGCTTCGGGTGTTTCGCCGTCACCCGGATATCCGCTACCATGGGGCGGTGCATGAGATGCTTCGTTTCGTGGGGAAACAGTGGCGCACCGTACAGGTGGAAGACGTGCGGGTCTGGCATACGGGATATTCGTCCGGCGCGATGCGCAGGAAATTGGAACGGGATATCGAGATTTTGGAAGAGGAACAGAAACGGCGAGGGGAGATATGGTCGGACGCCTATTATCTCGCCGATTGCTGCTATGGGCTGGAACGTTACGAAGAAGCGATGAAGTGGGCGCGGAAGGCAGTTAATTCCGGGAAGACGCTGGTCGGACTTGAGAAACGTCCATATGACGTGCTGATTGGCTCTATGGTATCACTACGCCGTCCTTCGGCTGAGATATGCGAGGTTGTGCGGGAGGCGTTGAAGAAATTCCCCAATACGGTTGAATATAAGGCAAATGAGGGCGTCGCATTTTGGCAGGAAAAGGATTATGCGCGGGCGGAAAAGGTATTCGAGGCTGCGCTGCCGATGGCGGCGGAAGGTTCCGGACATATTCGCGCGGCGGTTTTAGGGTATTTGGCGGATATTGCGTATCGGCGGGGAGACGCCGCGAAAGCGATGGATTATGCGGCGGAATCGCTGAAAGAGGAGCGGTTTTACGAACCGGCGCTTTCGTTGCTTTGCAGAATGATTTTCGCGCTGCCGCCGGCG
>JAEERZ010000190.1 GCA_016286075.1 Selenomonadaceae bacterium | reverse complement strand
CGTCGATGGTGTAGAGCTGCCCCACGACGACGTCCACTTCAATCTTGACGCCGAGCTTTTCGAGATTCGCAATCTCTTTTTTCACAATGTCGTCCTTCGGCAGGCGGAACTCGGGGATGCCGTAAGAAAGCACGCCGCCCGCCGTGTGCAGGGCCTCGAAGATCGTCACCCGATAGCCCTTGCGCGCAAGGTCGCCCGCGCAGGTAAGCCCCGCCGGGCCCGCGCCGATGATCGCGACTTTCTGCGCGTCCGCCGCGAACTCGATGGGCACGATCTCTTTATTCTGCGCCATTTCCCGATCGGCGGCGAACCGCTCCAACCGGCCGATGCCCACCGGCTCGCCTTTTTTCCCTAAAATGCAGTGCTTCTCGCACTGGTTTTCCTGCGGACATACGCGGCCGCAAACCGCAGGCAGCGAATTCGATTCCTTGATGGTCGCGATTGCGCCGTCATAATCCCGCGCCTTGATTTTCGCGATGAATCCCGGAATATTGACGCCCACGGGGCAGCCGGTCCGGCACTGCGGAACTTTGCAGTTCAGGCAGCGCTCCGCCTCCGCCACCGCCGTTTCCTCGTCGTAGCCGAGAGCGACTTCGTTGAAATTGTGCGCGCGAACCTTCGGATCCTGCTCCGGCATCGGATGTTTCGTCAATGAAAGAGCCATTATTCATCCCTCCCCAAGCCGATCCGGCAGACGTGGTCCTTTTCCCTGGCTTCCATCTCCCGATACATGGCCTGACGGGCTCGCAGGCCGTCAAAGTCCACTTGATGACCGTCGAATTCCGGCCCGTCCACGCAGGCGAATTTCGTCTCGCCGCCCACTTCCACGCGGCAGCAGCCGCACATGCCCGTACCGTCCACCATGACAGGATTCAGGCTGACGATAGTCTTTATGCCCAACGGACGAGTAGCTTCCACTACGCTCTTCATCATCACCACGGGACCGATGGCATAGATGCGGTCTATCTTCTCCCCCCGATCGACGATCTGCTGGAGCGCCGTCGTGACAAAACCTTTGACACCGTAACTGCCGTCGTCGGTAGTGATAAAAATCTCTTCGCTGATGGCGCGCATTTCATCTTCCATGATCAGGATATCCTTGCTGCGCGCACCCAAAATGGAAATAACTTTATTGCCTGCCTCTTTCATTCCCCGGGCAATCGGATAAACCGGCGCAATGCCGACGCCGCCGCCGATGCAGACCACCGTTCCGATACCCGGCTCGATCTCGGATTTCTGCCCCAGCGGACCGACGAAATCGAGAATCTCTTCTCCCGGCTCCAGCTTCGCCAAAAGCTCCGTCGACGCGCCGACCTCCTGGAAAATAAGCGTAATAATGCCTTTGTCCCGATCGAAATCAGCGACGGTCAGAGGAATGCGCTCCCCTTCTTCGTTGACCCGCAAAATGATGAATTGTCCCGGCTGCGTCTTTTTCGCAATCCGCGGCGCCTCCACGTCAAACCGATAGAGCCTCGGAGAAAGCAGCTCCTTTGCCAATACCTTAGCCTTCATTACCAGTCCCCCCAAGAATATATGACATGATTATTTCAAAATGCCGCCCAAATATTTCTCTATATTGGATTTAATCGGCATAAAATAGATACGGTCCCCGTTCCTTTGTGCAAATCCGAGTACTTTCCGCGCGAAGTCGATGCTCCACTCCAGCGTCGGCGAAAAGCTCTTCGGGAAAATCACATGGTTTTTGCGTTCCCAATAGCTCTGGGTTTTCTCCGAAGTAATCGGGGAAACGCCCCAGCAGACCGTCAGGCCGTCCAGCATATCCGCGTACATTTCCAAAAAGCGCATGTCGAAGAACGGCTGCGTGAAGAAGCCCACGGCGCCCGCCTGCAGCTTCCGGCGGATATGGTAAAGCTCCTGCTGCATACTGCCCCGATACTGATCGATACCGGCCCATACGCGCACGCCCGGAAGCTCCTCGCGAATTTTGCGGATCACGTCGGTGGTCACCGTCGGATAAACATTGTGGTTCATATCCTGCGGCGGGTCGCCCTCGATGACCAGCACCTCGCGAATCTCATGCTCCTTGATATACGGCCCCATCGCGAGCGGCTGCGAGAGATCTACATCCATAGCGCGGATATGAGGCACCGCCGGATAATATTCCTGCGCAATAGCCGCCCCCTCCCAGCTCCTGAGTTCACAACGCAAAAGATCGGGGATATTGATGCGGTCAACCTTCAGACGAGCCTCCTTCAACATCTTCAGTTCCTCGCGCAGCCCTTCCTCGCTGCGGGGAACCAGCTCCACTGCGATCCTTTTCATATGACGCCTCCTTGTTCAAAATGGAAAATCCTTAAATATAGCTAAATGCCGCCGCACAATCTGCACGAACGGTCAGAACAGCCCCGTGATTCGCCCAGACTCGTCGATGTCCATGGCCTCCGCCGCCGGCTTCTTCGGAAGCCCCGGCATGGTAAGTATATCACCTGTGAGCGCAACAATAAAGCCCGCGCCCGCAGAAACGCGAAGTTCCCGCACCGTAACGGAAAATCCCTTCGGACGGCCAAGCTTCGACGCGTCGTCGGTAAGCGAGTATTGCGTTTTCGCCATGCAGACCGGCATCTTGTCGAGGCCCAGCGCCTCGATCTCCTCCAGCTGCTTCTTCGCGGCGGCGGTAAATATCACGCCGTCCGCTCCATAGACCGTGCTCGCCACCGTCTTGATTTTTTCGGGAATCGGCGCGTCCGATTCGTAAAGCGTATGGAAATTTTTCGGCTTCGCCATCGCCGCCTCGACTTTTTTCGCCAGCGCGACGCCGCCTTCGCCGCCTTTCGCCCAAACCTCGGAGACCGCGACTTCCGCGCCGAGCTCCGCGCATTTCTTCTCGACGAAGGAAAGCTCCTCGGCCGTGTCCGTCGGGAACGCGTTGACCGCGACGACGGCGGGCAGCCCGAAAGCGTGGATCGTCTCGATATGCTTCAAAAGGTTTTCCATGCCCTTCTCAAGTGCGCCCATATCGACGCGGGACAAATCGCTCTTCGGCACGCCGCCGTGCATCTTAAGCGCGCGCACCGTCGCGACGATGACCACCGCGTCGGGTGAGAAGCCCGCGAAACGGCATTTGATGTCGAGGAATTTCTCGGCGCCAAGGTCCGCGCCGAATCCTGCCTCCGTAACGACCACGTCCGCAAGTTTCAGCGCCAGCTTCGTCGCCATGACGCTGTTGCAGCCGTGAGCGATGTTCGCGAAGGGACCGCCGTGGACAAAGGCGGGGGTACCGCCCAGCGTCTGCACGAGGTTCGGTTTGATCGCGTCTTTGAACAGGAGCGTCAATGCCCCCGTGACGTTCAATTCCTTCGCGCGGACGGCGCGTCCGTCCGTCGTATAGGCGACGACAATCTCGCCGAGCCGCCGCTTCATATCCGTCAGGCTGTCGGAGAGGCAAAGGATTGCCATCATCTCCGAAGCCACCGTGATGTCGAAACCTGTCTCCCGCGGTACGCCGTGCGCCTTGCCGCCAAGACCGATCACCACATGGCGGAGCGCCCGGTCGTTCAAATCGAGCACACGCTTCCAGACGACGCGGCGGACGTCGATATTCAGCGCGTTGCCCTGCTGGATATGATTGTCCAGCACCGCCGCCAACAAGTTATGCGCGGTAGTGATTGCATGAAAATCTCCGGTGAAATGCAGATTGATGTCTTCCATCGGCACGACCTGCGCGTAGCCGCCGCCCGCCGCGCCGCCTTTCAATCCAAAACATGGACCGAGCGACGGCTCGCGGAGCGCCACTGCCGTTTTCCGCCCCATCACATGAAAGGCGTCGGCAAGCCCGACGCTGGTGGTCGTCTTCCCTTCGCCCGCAGGCGTCGGATTGATGGCCGTCACCAGAACGAGCTTCCCGTTCGGCTGGTCTTTCACCCGCTCCCAAACGGACGACGCAAGCTTCGCCTTGTATTTCCCGTAAAGCTCCAGCTCATCCTCCGTAATGCCGAGGTTTTCCGCGATTTCCCGTATCGGCTTTATCACAGCCTCCTGGGCAATCTCCACATCGCTCTTCATAACTTCCCCTCCTCAAAATATGTAAAATTATTATTTTCCATTCTGTAATTTCGCCGCCGTCACGACGTTCTGCATCAGCATCGCCACCGTCAGGAGGCCGACGCCGCCCGGCACCGGGGTAATCGCGCCTGCGACCTCGCTGACCGCCTCGAAGTCCACGTCGCCGACGAGCTTTTTCGGCTCGATACGGTTGATACCGACGTCGACGACCGTCGCGCCGGGCTTCACCATATCCGCCGTCACAAATTTCGGCTTGCCGATGGCGGCGACAAGGATATCCGCCTGTCGCGTAATTTCCGCAAGATTTTTCGTATGGGAATGGCAAATCGTAACCGTGGCATTTTTCGCCAGCAGAAGCTGCGCCATCGGCTTGCCGACGATATTGCTGCGCCCGATGATGACGGCGTGTTTTCCGTCCATCGGAATATCCGCGTATTCCAGCATTTTGATGCAGCCCGCCGGCGTACACGGCGCCAGCGCGCCCTGCCCCGTGGAAAGCCGCCCGACGTTCACCGGATGGAAACCGTCCACGTCTTTATCCGGGGAAATACGGTTCAAAACCTCCTGCTCCGCATCGGAAAGCGCCGCCGGCAGCGGAAGCTGCACAAGGATCCCGTGGATCGACGCGTCGGCGTTCAGTCTGTCGATAACCGCCAGCAATTCGTCTTTCGACGTCTCGGCGGGCAGC
>JAEERZ010000189.1 GCA_016286075.1 Selenomonadaceae bacterium | reverse complement strand
CCACCGCGATTTTCACGACCACTTTCAGGACCGGCGACGGCTCCTCAATGGCGCAGCACGGCCGGTGAATGTCCTTCGGCGTCAGCACGGCGAAGCAGCCCTCGGTCAGGATGAAATTGCTCTCCGGCTCCAGTTTCTCATAAAAAGCGATATCCTTTTCCTCATTGTAGGGCTCCGCGATTTTCAGCGCCGGCGTGAACGCGCACCAGCCGATAAACTCCTGCCCCTCCGCCACATACTGCACGTCCGCATAGCGGCGATGCGACTCCGGACGGCATTCCTGCTCCGGCTTCGTGATATATCTCTGCACCGTGGCGTAAATCCGGTCGCCGTCGATCTCGTAGCGGCCGTCCTCCAGCTTCGAAAAATCCGTTTCCCGCAAATAGGAAAGCGCTTTCTCCATCGCCGGCGAGAAAACGATTCCCGCCGCCTCGTCTTCGTGTATATCTCCTATGATCATCGTGAAATCCTCCCGCGCCGTAGCCTTTCCCGCAAATGCGCGCCGCGCGCTTGCAAGGTTCAGCCGCCTATGATAATATCTAATGTAATAATTATTGTAATAAAAATACGCGCGATATGCAATGCGCAACGAAACTTTTTGCAAAATTACAGGAGGTTTTCCCATGAACGAACTGCTTTCGCTTTTGGAGCACGACGCGCGCCGTCCTCTGCCGGAGCTGGCCGCCATCCTCAAACGGAGCGAATACGAAGTCGGAAAAGAAATCAAGGCGCTGGAAAACGAGCGCATCATCCTCGGATACAATACGCTGATCGACTGGAACAAGGCTGGGGCCGACAAAGTCACCGCCTTCATCGAGGTCAATCTGACTCCCCAGCGGGACGTAGGCTTCGACGCCATCGCCGACCGCATTTCCCGGTTTGACGAGGTGCGTTCCGTCTACCTGATGAGCGGAAATTTCGACCTCCTTGTCATCGTCGAGGAATCTTCGCTGCAGGCCATCGCCGATTTTATCGCCCAGCGGCTCGCCACCATCGACGGCGTCACCTCGACGCGCAGCCATTTCATGCTGAAGCCTTACAAGAAAGACGGTCTGATGACCGGCCCGAAGGAGCGCGACCATAGGCTGGTGGTGTCGCCATGAGCCTCGACTGGAAAACGCGAATCGCGCCGCAAGTGGAGGCTGTTCCCCCGTCGGGCATCCGAAAATTCTTCGACATCGCCGCCGAAATGGAAGACGTGATCTCCCTCGGCGTCGGGGAGCCGGACTTCGTGACGCCGTGGACCATTCGCGAAAGCTGCATCTACGGCCTCGAACAGGGGCGCACCTCCTACACCGGGAACAGGGGCCTGCCGGAACTGCTGCAGGAAATTGCGAAACACAAAAAAGAACAGTACGGCCTCGACTACGACCCGAAAACCGACGTCCTCGTCACCGTCGGCGTCAGCGAAGCCCTCGATATTGCATTGCGCGCTCTGCTTTCTCCCGGCGACGAGGTGCTGATACCGGAACCCTGCTACGTTTCCTATAAAGCCTGCACCATGCTGGCAGGGGGCGTCGCCGTTCCCGTTCCCGCCCGCATTGAAAACGAATTCCGCATCACGGCGGAGGACCTTGAAGCCCATGTCACGCCCCGTACCCGCGTCCTGCTGATCGGCTACCCGAACAATCCCACGGGCGCCGTCATGCGCCGCGAGCATCTGATGGAACTGGCGAAATTCGCTGAAGCCCACGACCTCGTCGTGATCTCCGACGAGATTTACGGAGACCTGACTTACGGCGGCGAGCCCCACGTCTCCTTCGCGTCCCTTCCCGGCATGAAGGAGCGCACGCTGCTCCTCGACGGTTTTTCCAAGGCATACGCGATGACCGGCTGGCGCATCGGTTACGCGCTCGGCGCGCCGGAGCTCATCGCCGCCATGACGAAAATCCATCAGTACACGATGCTCTGCGCGCCGATTACCGCCCAGCTCGCCGCCGTAGAAGCGCTGAAGCGGGGCGCGAAATACCGGGACAAAATGGTCGCCGAGTACGACATGCGGCGCGGCTTCATCTACCAGGGGCTGACGAAGTTAGGCCTCAAATGCTTCGAGCCGAAGGGCGCGTTCTATATCTTCCCCGACGTCAGCTCCACAGGGCTCTCCTCGGAGGATTTCGCGGAAAAGCTCCTGATGAGCGAGCACGTCGCCCTCGTGCCGGGCAGCGCTTTCGGCGACTGCGGCAAAGGCTACGTCCGGTGTTCTTACGCCACTTCCCTTGACAAAATCGACGAGGCCTTGGCGCGCATCGGCGATTTCCTCGCGCACCATACATAAATTTTTTACAAATCACTGTTAGAAATCTTCGATTTCTTATACCCGCAGGGCACAGGCAGTGATTGCATGAGACGGCATCCGAGCCGCAGGCTCGGATGTAGCCTGCGTAGCAGGCGTATCTTCGGTTAAAAAATCTCAGATTTTTTAGTCGAAGATTAGTATTAATCGTGATAAGGAGGTCTTTCCATGCAGAGCAACCGCCTTCGCTACCTTCGCGAAAAAGAAGGCCTGACGCAGACAAATATCGCCAACGCGCTCCATATCGGCCAGTCCACTTACAACCGTTACGAGCGCGGCATCCGCGAACCGGACCAGGAGACCTTGAAAAAAATCGCGGACTATTTCCACGTGTCCCTCGACTTTCTCCTGAAACACGACCGTCCTTACACGCGTAAAGAACCGGGCGTCGAATTGACGACCTTCTTGCAGGACGGATCGTATAAAATCTTTTCCAAGACCCCGACGCAAAAAGACCGCAAAAAACTCGTCAATCTCATCGCCGCCCTATACAGCGACGAAACGGACAACAAAAAACGCTCTTAACCTGATTTGGCCATGAAAAAAGCTCGCGGGATCTCCCTCCCGCGAGCTTTTTTTCGTCTCATGCCGCAGCCTTTATTTGTTCTTTAGCTCCATCCAGTTTCCGCCGCACACCAAAAGGCCCTCGTCTTCCATGTGGCCGACTTCCCGCGTCAACGCGCTTCGGTTGCATTCCAGTATTTTCGCAAGCTGCACGCGTCCCGGCACGCGCACGCGGTCATTGCCCTGCGCCTTTCTCTGCTGGATCAGGTACAGCCGAAGCCGTCCCCGCAGCGTATGCTGGGAAAGTACCTCTATCTTTTGCATCATGATAAACATCATGCGCGACAAAACCTTGAAAAGATTCCGCGCAACGACGCCGTGCGCCGCTCCCGGCTGGCCGATGGCCTTGAGCAGCGACGGATACGGCAGCCAAAGCACCGCCGCCTGCGTCCGCATCTCAAGCGACATGTTGCTGCATACGTCCTTGCCGAGCACCGACCACACGTTTCCGAAAAGCTCGCCGCCGTGCAGCTCATAGCCGAGCACCTCGTCCCCAAACGGATCCGTCAAAAGAACGTACGCCATGCCGTGCAGAAAAACGCCGATACGGGAATCTCCGCCGTGCTCATACGGGAGCCGCGTCCCCTTGGAAAACTGCTGCACCCAGCCCCCGGCGTCTTCGATGAACGAAGCGATTTCCTTCGGCTTGACGCCGGAAAAAATCGGCAATCCCGGAAAGTCATATTGCTGCTCTTCCAACACGCCACCCCTTCAAATCATGGTATGTTCGGGCGATGTACCTCGTCCGATATTTATAGTTCTGATTATAGCATACAAGAGCCCTATATGTGGTTGCAATCGCAACCACATATAGGGCTCTTGAAATTTTTCTTGAATTTAAGGAACCACTGAATAAGTCAATTTATGACCTTGCCAAGGGATTTTTTCGTCAGGCAAGAAAGATGACGCGAACGCGTAGCATCGCTACGTCGAGCGACATCTGACGCAGCATGACGGAAAAAGAGCTGGCAAGGGCGTGAAGGGACTTGTTCAGTGGTTCCTTGTTATAACGCTTTCATCAAAAACGCTTCCAATTCCGCCGCGCTCATGCCGCCGACATGCTCGGCGATAATCGATCCGTCCGTTCCGACGAGGACGGATTTGGGAATCGCGTCCAGATTGTAATCGTTGCCGATCTTGTTCAGGGCGCCCGTGTACACGGGAACGGTCAGGCCCCGGCTCTGTACGAAGGCCGCAGCGGCGCCATTTTCATCGTCTACCGACACCGCGGCGAAATGCAGCCTGTCGCCGTACCTCTTGTACATCTCCTCAATGGCGGGCATCTCCCCCACACAGGGCGGGCACCATGTCGCCCAGAAATTCAGGAACACCGGCTTTTCTCCCGCCAAACCGTAAATCGTCGTGTCCGACGCGTTGACGACCCCAACCAGAGCCTCGTCCGGCGCCGCCTTCGCCGATGCGGACGGACCGCCGACCAGGAACATAACGCCTGCCGCCAATACCGCAAAAAACAAAACCGCTAATTTTTTCATCTTCATTCTCCTCCGTTTCCTTCTGTTTCTTGATCCTTCTCTCCAACTCCAAGCTTTCGGAACGAGATTGCCGCCGTCGGACAGGCGTTCACGCACCTGCCGCAGGAAATGCAGTGCGCGTCCCCCGCCATCTTCGCGTCCATCGGGCAGACCGCCGCGCATCGTCCGCAATGCACGCATTTTGCCTCCTCCACCGTCACGCCGAACAGCGCGAGACGGTTCCAGAAGCCGTACCAGAGCCCCAGCGGACAAAGAAAGCGGCAAAAAGGACGATACACCGCCGTCATCGCGACGAGCAAAACCGCAAGCAGCGCCCCCTTCCAAACCGTCAGCCAGCCCGCCGCCGCAAAGAGCTCCGGGCGGAGC
>JAEERZ010000188.1 GCA_016286075.1 Selenomonadaceae bacterium | reverse complement strand
TGAGAAGCGCGTCGGGAAAATTGCGAAGTATTTTGACAAGGTCGGAGAAATCACGGTGCTCCTGACCGTCTCGAAGGGACGGCACACGGTGGAAGTCACGGTTCCCATCGACAACGGCTTTGTGCTCCGCGGCGAGGAAGCTACGATGGATATGTATACGTCCATCGACCTCGTGGTGGAAAAACTCGAACGGCAGATTCACAAGCATAAGACGAAACTGCAGCGCCGTTTCCGCGAGGGCGGGTTCAAGGCAGAGCTGGCGGCGGAGGAATCCAAGGCCGCGAAGGTGCGCGCCGACGAGAAAGAGGATACGGGCGAGTACACCGTCGTTCGCACCAAGCACTTCTCCATTAAGCCGATGGACGAGCAGGAAGCGATTATGCAGATGAACATGATCAATCACGACTTCTATGTATTCCGTGATGCGAAGACGGAAGAAATCAGCGTGGTCTATCGCCGTGCCGACGGCAACTACGGCCTGATCCAGCCGGGTGCGCAGGAGAACAAATAAGAAATTTAGGGAGGACGTCTGTCGGGTTTGTTTTCCGGCGGACGTCCTTTTTCGGTAGTGCGGAATTCGATAAAATTTTGGAGCTATGGATTGTATTTCGGAAAGGAAATTTTAATTGTGAAGAAAAGCATTTTTTTTGTGCTCGGTTTGACGTTGGCGCTTTTGTTGTTGGGCACATTGTCCGTCGCAGCTAAGTCTTTAGACGAACAGAGGGCGGAGATCCGGGAAAAGAACGAAGAGGTTTTGGAAAAACTGTATGAGGAGATTCCGTCGGCGCAATCCGCGGTGGAAAATAATTACGGATATGCGGTCTTACATAACACCGGGGTCAAGGTTTTGCTTTTCGGCAGCGCGCACGGGCGAGGCCTGGCGGTGAGCAACATGGACGGCGAAGAGGTCTTTTTGCGGATGCAGGAGGGGGACGTGGGGCTCGGAGTCGGCGCGAAAGAATATGCGCTTGTTTTCGTCTTTGAGACGGAAGCGGCTTGGGAAGGATTTGTCCGCTCTTCCGGATGGAAAGCCGGCGGCTCGGCGACTGCTGCGGCAAACGACGGCGTAAATGGAGGGAGCCTCGAAGGAGCGGCGATGATTGCCGACGGCGTTTGGGTTTATCAACTTACGACGAAAGGGCTGGCGCTGGAGCTTTCGCTGAAAGGGACGCGCATTTATCCCGATAAAAAACTGAACGACTTATCGAAGCATTGATGATTCGGATGTTCGCTTTTTCTGGCGGAAGAAGCGGACGTCCGTTTTTTTTAAGCGCGCAAAAAAATTCATGAAAAAAGGCTTGTGGTTTTGACTTATCGGGCATTGTCTGATACAATCAGAAGTTAGTGTTGTATAAAAGAGAAAGAATTTGAGGAGTGGTTCGGTTTTGTGGGGATTCCTGAAACGCTTTTTGGGCGATAATAACGATAAAGAAATTGCGCGTATGCAGAAGACCGTCGACAAGATCAACGCGATGGAGGCGGGACTTCAGAATCTTACGGATTCGACGCTGGCCTCCCATACGGATAAATTCAAGGAAAGGCTGGCGGCAGGCGAGACGCTGGAGGATATCCTGCCGGAGGCCTTTGCGGTCTGCCGGGAGGCGTCCCGGCGCGTTCTCGGCATGCGTCATTTTGACGTGCAGCTAATCGGCGGCATGTGCCTGCATGAAGGCAAGATTGCCGAGATGAAAACGGGCGAAGGCAAAACGCTGGTGGCGACGCTGCCCGTGTATTTGAACGCGCTGGTCGGCAAAGGCGTTCATATGGTCACGGTCAACGAGTACTTGGCGCGGCGAGACAGTGAATGGATGGGGCATCTCTATAAATTCCTCGGTCTTTCCGTAGGGCTCATTGAGCACGATTTGGATTTTCCTGCGCGAAAACACGCCTATAGCTGCGACGTGACTTTCGGCACGAACAATGAGTATGGCTTTGACTATTTGCGCGACAATATGGTCATTTCTCCAGACCAGATGGTGCAGCGGGACCTGCATTTCGCCATCGTGGACGAGGTGGACTCGATCTTGATCGACGAGGCTCGGACGCCGTTGATTATTTCCGGGCCCGGGGCGAAGTCCACGGAAGTTTACGGGCGCATGGCGCAGGCCGTGGCGACCCTTCGCGAGGGCGAAGACTACACGGTGGACGAGAAGCAGAAAACCGTCGCGCCCAGCGACGAGTCTGTCCATAAGATTGAGAAAATGCTTGGCGTGAAGAACCTTTACGCGCCGGAGAACATCGAATATTCCCATTGCTTCAATGCGGCGCTTCGTGCGAAGGCGATTATGCACCGGGATCGCGACTATGTGGTGCGCGACGGCGAGGTCATCATCGTCGATGAGTTCACCGGCCGTTTGATGTTCGGGCGTCGCTATTCGGACGGTCTGCATCAGGCGATTGAGGCTAAGGAGGGCGTGAAAATCCAGCGCGAGTCCCAAACGCTGGCGACCATCACGTTCCAGAATTATTTCCGTATGTATAAAAAACTTTCGGGCATGACGGGCACGGCGAAGACCGAGGAAGACGAGTTCCTCAAGATTTATAAGCTGCCCGTCGTGGTCGTGCCGACGAATAAGCCGGTCATCCGTACGGACGAGCCGGACCTTATTTACAAGACGAAGCGGGCGAAGTACAATGCCGTCGCGAATGCGGTGGACGAACTGCACGCCACGGGGCGGCCGATTTTGATCGGCACCACGTCTATCACGCAGTCGGAAGAACTTTCCGGGCTGCTGAAAAAGCGCAAGGTGCCCCATAACGTGCTGAATGCGAAGTATCATGAGCAGGAAGCGGAAATCATCAAGGACGCAGGTCAGCTCGGGGCGGTGACCATCGCGACGAACATGGCCGGACGCGGCACGGACATCATTTTAGGTGACGGCGTTGCGGAACTCGGCGGACTCGCCATTATCGGCACGGAGCGCCATGAATCCCGGCGCATCGATAATCAGCTCCGAGGCCGTGCGGGCCGCCAGGGCGATCCGGGTTCGTCCCGGTTTTACCTGTCCCTGGAGGATGATCTCATGCGCCTTTTTGCTGCCGATCGTATCGCGAAAGTGATGGACAAGCTGGGCATGGAGGAGGACGAGCCCATCGAGCATTCCATCGTCACCAGTTCCATCGAGCACGCCCAAAAGAAAGTGGAAGCGCGCAATTTCGACATGCGAAAGAACGTGCTCGAATACGATGACGTGATGAACCAGCAGCGCGAGGTCATTTACGCGCAGCGCCGCAAGGTCCTGAAGGGAGAGGAACTTCGCGAGAGCATCATGTATATGATCAAGGAAATCATCAAGTCCGAGATGAACCAGTACGCGAACGAGAAGCTCTATCCAGAGGAATGGACGCTGGACGGTCTGATCGAGGATGCCGAGGGCATTTACGCGCCCAAGGGCTCGCTGAAGAAGGAAGAACTGGAGGCCATGAGCCGCGACGAGCTGGGCGAGACGCTGGAAAAAATCGCCGAGGACAATTACAAGGCGCGCGAAGCGGAGTTCTCCCCGAGCGTCATGCGCGAGCTGGAAAAGGTCATCATGCTGCGCGTCGTCGACAACAAGTGGATGGAACATCTCGACCACATGGATATGCTGCGGCAGGGCATCAATCTGCGCGCTTACGGTCAGCGCAATCCGCTGGTGGAGTACAAGATCGAGGGCTTCAATATGTTCGAGGAGATGATCCATCAGATCCAGACGGACATCGCGAAGCTCATGTACCGCGTCAGCGTCGTGACCGAAGAGCGACGTCAGGTGGAAGACCGCCTCGCCACAGCGCAGGCGTCCCACGGCGACGACGTGGAAGCGGCGGAGCAGAAGCCCGTCAAGAAAGCTCCAGTCCGCTCCGAGCACATCGGACGTAACGACCCATGCCCCTGCGGCAGCGGCAAGAAGTACAAGAACTGCTGCGGGAAAGGGAAGTAAACGCAGATAGTCATGAAAGGGGTCGAAAAGCCATGAAACGGGTTTACATGGTGTTGACAGTGCTTGTTTGTTGCCTTCTTTTTGGCGCGGTCTGCGCGGCTCAAGAGAAGCCGCCTGTTCAGCCCGGCGTGGGCGTGGTGATCATTGGCGGCGCGGATTTCACGACGGCGGATTTCCTGAAAGCGGCCAGCGAGCAGATGGGCGCGGAATATCAGCTGGGACAGGAGCTTCAGCAAAAGCTCGCGCTCTTTTGGTATGATAAGGGCTTTGTCGAGGATCAGACCAAGATGAGCAAGGATGAGATGATCGAGTTCGCGAAGTACAGCGGACTGGACAGGATCATTTATGTGACGACGGGAACGCCTGTCGTGGAACAGTCCAAGGATATTTGGGTGGGTTCCATTATCCGCACGTCCATGAACGCGCGAGTGATCGTCATGGAAGCGGACGGCACGATGGTGGATATCTTCAGCGCCTCGCAGAACGGCGACTCCCGTGCCAGCGAGATGCGCGCGAAACGCGACTGCTTCAAGAAAATCATGCGGGAGATCCGTCAGCATATCGATGAAACCAAGGGCGGCACGAAAAAAGCCGCATAATCCAATCATGTTATATTAAGGAAGTGAATCGTCAGTGCTGGAAGAATGGAAGGCTCCAATAACGGCTTTGAAGGCAAAGCTGGACGAAATGGGGTCATCTCTTTGACGTCGCACGCAAAGAGGAAAAGATTGCAGAATTAGAATACAAGATGGGCGCTCCTGATTTTTGGGACGACGCTGATGCGGCGCAAGCGCTCAATCAAGAACTGGCCG
>JAEERZ010000187.1 GCA_016286075.1 Selenomonadaceae bacterium | reverse complement strand
TCCACCACGACTACGCGGCGCAAAAGCTTTCCGCCTGCGAGAATCGGAAGGTCGCGTCGGAGCAGCGTGAGACCTCCGGCCTCGATTTCCTTTTCCGTCGGGTGCTCCGGCGTAATCGTTTCCCGCGTGATATGGCGGATGAGTTCCGGCGCGTCGAGCCGTACGCCGAGGAGCGAGCCGACGCCGAGCACGCGGAAAATGTGCTGAGCGGCGGCGTTGGCATAAATGATCCGGTCGTAGGCGTCGGCGATCAGGATGCCGTCCCGCGGCGAGATGCTCCGATAGGCGTTCGGGTCGAGCGCGTTCCGGGAGTTCTGCAAGATCATGCGCGCCGTTTCCACCAGGCATTGGCTGCCGCGATCCCGCAGCTGTCCGGCGGGAACTTCAAGGCTGACGACGGCGATGGCGTCGTTGCCGTCGTGGATGCCGTAGGTGTGCATTTCGAGAGAATCGGCGCAGATCAGGTCGCCACGAAGGCCCACCAGCGGCTGTCCGTCGGTCAGGGTCTGGACGATCAGCGGCTCCGTTTCCCTCGGCACGAAGGAGCCGACGGAGGCCAACCGCAGGGGCTGCACCATGGTATGGGAGCGGGTCTGCGCCAAGACAAGCAGATGATTGCCGTCCCGGGCCGGAGCGTAGAGGCTCGCTTGAGCCTGCGCAAGGTCCGCGATGAAGGGAAGACCTTCGCCGATATTTTTCAAAAGCTCCGCCTGCCGTCCCGAAATGTCCGTATGGACGCGGCAAAGCGCGCGTATGTCGTTCACGTCTCCAGCCCCCTTTCTCTTACGATACTTTTATAACACAAAATTCGTTTATGCTCTACCTTGCTTCTTAAAAAATACAATATTTTTATCAGAACGCCACGCTTCACGCGCCGCTCTTCTCATAGGTGCGGTACATCTCGATCGGCTCGGGGTTGTCCTTGAGGCTCCAAATGCCGCAGGGGCAGACGCCCGCGCAGATGCCGCAGCCGATGCACTTCGACGGGTCGGAGACGTATTCCCAGCCGCCGTTTTCGTCGTCGATACGCGTGATCGCCTTCTCCGGGCAGGAATTGACGCACATGCGGCAGTCGCGGCAGGTGCCGCAGGAGACGCAGCGCGTGTGTTCCTCACCTGCATCCGGCAGGTCGCAGTGGTGGCACTTCTCGAAGTAGGCCTTCGAGAGACGCTCGGCGGGAATCCGTTCCTTCGTGAGGACGGGCGTGATCTTTTCGCCGCGCAGGTACTGGTCGATGGCGACGGCAGTGCGCCGCGCGTCGCCGATGGCGTCGGTCAGCCGTCCCGGCTTCGTTACGTCGCCCGCCGCGAAGACGCCGGGCAGGATCATCTTTTCCAGCGAAGGCACGAGCCAGTCGCCCCGGAATTTTTGAATCGAAGGATCGTCGGGCAGGTAGTCGAGAATCGGCGCCTCGCCGATGGAGACGATGACCTGATCCGCAGCGATGAAGCGGCCGTCGTCGGAATAGACGCCTTCCGTCGCGATTTTCTTCGTCACGAAGGGCCAGACGATTTTGCCGCCGAAAGCTTCGAGGCGGTCGATTTCCTTCTGGAACGCGGCGGGTTTCATCACGTCCACGACGATGACGTTTTCCGCTCCTTGCTCGTAGGCGCTGGTGGCCACGTCCATGCCGGAATTGCCGCCGCCGATGACGAGGACGGTCTTGCCCGTGGGCGGCTTCTCGCCGCGATTGATGGCTTTCAGATAGTCGAGGCCCATGGTCAAAAGCTCCGTGCCTTCCCATGGGAAGAAGCGCGGCTTGTGTCCGCCCGTAGCCACCAACACGGCGTCGTTTTCTTTGCGGAGCTGGTCGAATTTATCGCGGTCCACGCGGCAGGAGGTGACGAACTTCACGCCGACGCCCTCGATGCGCTTCAGTTCCAATTCCAAAAGCTGGTGGGGCATTCGTGCGCGGGGAATGACCTGCGCCAGCTTGCCGCCGATTTCCGCCGCGTCGTCATAAACCGTGACCGTATGGCCGCGCCGGGCAAGCTGCCAAGCTGCGGAAAGTCCCGCAACGCCGCCGCCGATAATGGCGACGGATTTTCCTGTGCGCTCCGCCGGCGGGTCGACGTTTGTATAGGCGGACTTGAAGCCCAGCGCGCCGATCTGGATTGCTTCGTCGATGGTGCTGCGGGTGCAGCCCTCCATGCAGGGATTCGGGCAAAGCGTTCCGCAGACGGAGCCGGGGAACGGCGTATATTCCAGCACGAGGCGCAGCGCTTCCTCCACCTTTCCGTCCCGCAGGAGCGCGAGTCGGCGCTGGGTGGGGATACCCGTCGGACAGGAGAATTCACAGGGCGCGGCGTATTTCGCATTGTCCCAGGACGGCACGCGCAGGCGGTAAAGGCCGCGATTCACCGTGTTCAGCACGGTGAAGTCGTCCATCGCCACGTCGCTGAACAAGCCGCCTCGGATCCAGTCCTGCATCCGGTAGGCCGCCAGGTCCGGCAGCGGCTTCGGCTGCTTTTCCTCGAAGGTCAGCGGGCGCAGTTTCTTCCAGACGCTCCAGTCGGAAAGCTCCGCCAGGAGCTCCGGCTTTTCAATGGCGGCGAGGAAATTCTTCATGCCGTTTTCAAGGAAAGCGACGTCATCTTTATCCAGGGCGAGGCAGCGGATGTCTTCCGGATAATCGTCGGAAATCGGGCCGCGCACATAGACGACGCCGCCCACCATGCCGACGCAGGGGCGCTCGCCGAGCACCGAATCAAAGCCCTCGCTGTCCCAGCCGCAGACTACCGCGCGTCCGCCGCCCATGAACTCGAAAGAGAAGCTGCCGACGTTCTTGAGCACCCAGAGCTCCGGCTCATCGTAAAGCGGATCGTGCTTCATCAGAGAACCAGTGCGCGTGCCGCCGCGCCCGCCGATATAAATCCGGCCGCCTGCCGAGCAGTGGCCCGCCGTGTCGCCCGCGTCGCCGCGCACGGTGATAAGACCGCCGACGTTCAACCAGCCCACGTCGGCGGAGGCCGGCCCGTCCACGACGATCTCCGTGTTGTCGAGGCACATGGAGCCGACGCGCTGGCCGGGGTTCGTCACATGGAAGACGAGCTTTTTCCCTTCGGGGTGCCATAGCGGCCCGCCGATGTCGTGCTGACCCGAGGCGATAATCTCAAACTCCGTCTCGCCCTCCTGCACCGCCTTTTCCACCGCGAGCAAAAGGTCTTGGGTGGACATGCGCTCATGGCCGTTCAGGGTATCTATTTTGAACATGTTGTTTATCCTCCCGTACAGTTCATCAAATGAACGAAAACAATATGCGCGGCCGAAAGAGTGAAGAGTTAAGAGTGGAGAGTGAAGATGAGACCGTAATCTATCTTCACTCTTAACTCTCCACTCTTCACGCTGATTTTAGCAGACGTACTGTATTCCCAGCTTGTCCGCAATCGCCTTGTCCGTCGAGACCAGCGCGTCGCTCCGGCCCACGGGCAGCGACGAGTTGCCGATAGGCGCCATCAGCTTTTTCATCTCCGAGTCGAAGGCCAGCACGTAATCGACGATCTTCTGCGCGCCGCGGTCTACGTCGAGCCGCTTGACGAGGCGCGGATCCTGCGTGCAGATACCCGTCGGACACTTGCCCGTATTGCAGGAATTGCAGCGCCCGTGCTCGTTGCCGACACAGCCTAAGAGCTGGATCAATATCTTGCCGCAGAAAACGCCGTTGGCGCCGAGGCAGATCATCTTGAAGGCGTCGGCGGCCGCGTTGCCCGTCAAACCGATGCCGCCGCCGCCGTACAGCGGAATCTGTCCCTGCAGTCCCTGCCGCACAGCCGCGAGATAGCAGTCGCGAATCTTCGACACGATCGGATGGCCCGTATGGTCGAGGGACACTTCGTTGGCGGCGCCCGTACCGCCCTGGATGCCGTCGAGGAAAAGACCGCCGCAGATTTTGTACGGATCGCGGAGCAGATTGTTGTAAACGGAAACGGAAGTCGAGGACGCCGCGCACTTGATGGCCACCGGCACGCGGAAGCCGAAAGCCGCATTCAGCGAAAGGTGCATCTTCTGCACGGATTCCTCGATGGAATAAAGTCCCTGATGGTTCGGCGGCGACGAGAGAGTCGCCTTCGGAACGCCGCGGATGGCCTGCACATGGGGCGCGACTTTTTCCGCCTGCAAAAGTCCGCCGTCGCCCGGCTTCGCGCCCTGACCGATCTTGATCAGCACAGCGGCGGGATCGACCTTCATGCGCGGAAGCGCCTTCACGATACGGTTCCATCCGAAATGGCCGGACGCGATCTGGATGATAAAATATTTGAGATAGTCCGATTCGAGCAGCTTCACGGGCATACCGCCCTCGCCGGAGCTCATGCGGATCGGGATATTGCAGCGCTCGTTCAGGTACGCCGTCGCCATCGCCACGGCCTCCCAGGCGCGGGTCGAGAGCGCGCCGATGGACATATCGGAGAAAACCAACGGGTAAATCCAGCGCACCGGCGGCGCCTTCTTCGTCATCGTGATATGCCCGCCCTCCATGGAAAACGGCAGTTCCTTCGCCGACAGCACGCGGCCCAGCGGCGCGCGCATATCGAAGGTATGGCGCTGGGCGTCAAGCGACGGGTCGGTCATCTGCGAGATGCGGCCCACGATGATCTTGTCCAGCGTGCGCTGGGCGTTGAGGTTCGTGCGGCCGCCGCGCTTGATGGGACCGTTGTCGCGGGAAAGCAGCGTGCGGCGGGTGTCGGTGTTCCGCACGGGTCGGATCGCGTTGTTGGGTCAGACGCTCTCGCACATGCCGCAGCCC
>JAEERZ010000007.1 GCA_016286075.1 Selenomonadaceae bacterium | reverse complement strand
GCGCTGCATGACTACGACGGCAAGGAATTCCAGTCCCTCGCCCGGGGCGATCTTGACCTCGGCGACGCGGAGTCCGAGACGGCGAAGAAAGAAACCGAGGACATCGCGAAGAAGAACGACGACCTCATCAAGGATATCAAGGAAACACTGGGCGAAAAAGTGGCGGACGTCAAGGTTTCGCAGCGTCTCAAGACCAGCGCGGTCTGCCTCGTGGCCGACGAGATGGGGCCGAGCCTTTCGATGGAGCAGACCTTCGCCGAAATGGACAATCCGCTGTTCAAGGCGAAGCGTATCTTGGAGTTGAATCCGCATCACGACCTTTTCGGTCGGCTGCAAAAGCTTCACGAGGCCGGCAAGGACAGCCAGGACTTCAAGGACTACTGCGATTTGCTTTACACGCAGGCGCTGCTGATCGAAGGCATCTTGCCTGAGAACCCGGTGGACTTCGCGAATAAAGTGGCCAAGCTGATGGCAAAATAATTTCATAACGAAAAACGTCGATAGGACGAAAGCTTGAAAGTTTTGTCCTGCCGGCGTTTTTTATTTTGCTCCGATTCCTTGTGCGGCGCATGATAGGCGACAAGCGATGGAGCCGTTTATAAAAAGTCGGCTAAAATATACAAAATATAGTACCACTTCACTCTTGTCGTTTTTACCGTTTATGGAGTAAAATAAAAAAATAAGTGCGACAAAAACGATTGAATGACCAGATTGTGGAAGAACAATGGATTCCGCTGAGATCCTAAGCGCGGGAGGTTCATACGATGGAAAAAATAAAAGTCACGAAAGGACAGGTCCTGCACAAGCGGGGGGACGAAGTGCGGCTTTTGGAAATCGTGCTTTCGGGCGGGCTTTTGATGACGGACGGACATGACGTCGAGGTCCGTTTGGGAAGCGGCGCGGTGGCTGGCGCGGTGTATTCTCCCGGCGATGAATATGATTTTGATTATGTGGCGTCCGAGAATTCCACATTGATTACGATGGAGTATAATTCGGAGTCGGATCTGGCGGAGGCTGTGACGAGCACGCCCGCGATTGCCCCGGCCATGGCGTCGGCGAGCATGGAACATACGGCGGGAATCCTGGATGCGTTAATTGCCAGCGAAGAAGCTGCAACGGAGCTCTGCAAGGAGATTCGGTATAACTATAATGATTACAAGTTTTTGTGCGCGAAGCTGAAGAAGGATCCGGTGCGGTTCCCGATGGTGGAGGCGCTGGCTCAGCCCGAGCCGTCCGAATTGACTTCTGGCTGGCAGGCTGAACTGGTCAAAGCTTTCGGCGAGCAGCAGGCGACGCTTAAAAAGGCGTTTTACCCGCTGCATGTGTGCTTCTGCGTGGAAACGGTGATGCGGGCGGCAGAGATCGGACGGCAGGCCCGCAAGGATTTGCAGACGGCAGCGGAGTTCATTCGTACGACGAAAACGTGGACGGAGGACTTCACCAAGGCATTTTATGACGTCAGGTCGAGGGTGGATTCGGAGACGCGCGGCGCGGCTCCGTTGGAAGACACCCCGGCTATCAGCGACGCGCTGGACGTCATTTTGTCGTTCTCCGGCGTCAAAAGCGAGGTGGCGGAAACCTTCCGGAAAGACATCAAGCGCTATACGGATGCCCCGGATCGGCGGGCGAAGTCGGATGAGATGCGGCATTTGCGCATGAGCCTCGCTCAATCCTATTATGAGATTTATGAAGCGGCGTTTTTCAAGAGTATGGAGACGAACCATATTCCCGCCGAGGTTCGGATGTTCTTCCTGTTCGGCTTTGTCGACGAGGCATTGGCGGGAGAGGCAAACACTGCGGCGTTGTATCGAACCGCCGTGGCTTGGGAGAACGATCCCGACGATATGATTATGCCCTTCTATGACTGGCTCGTAAAAATTTACAAAGGTACGGCTACCCCGTCGAAGAACGAGTTTGACAACGATTGGCAGGAATATCTTCGCGACGAGGTTCGTTCGGCGTCGATCACGCAGCAAAAGGCGGATGAACTGCTGACCGACAGGCGGGCGATGGTCAGCTTTGAGATCCATAATATGTTCAAGAGCGCGAACCGGGTCACGAACGGGCAGATGGTTTCGTTTGTTCCGATTTTCTGCGCGCACGACGTAGTCCGCCCGCTGGATAAGTGTCTTGTGAGCCCCGCGCGGGCGCGGGCGGTGTTCGATAAGGTGACGGATATTGATTTCAGTTGTTTTTACCGTCCGACTTTGATTTCTTATCCTGAGTTGAAGATTCAGCATTTCGTTTACAATATCGAGGTAAAGCCTTATTTGATCTTGATGCCGAATATCGGAAGCCGCGGACTGATGTGGCAGGAGATCGAGGGCGTGAAGCGGACGACGCCCGCCCATATGGTGGTGTCGGTGTTCCATCTGGAAGATTTGGAAACGACGCTGGTGCGGATGTGCGCTCAGTTCCGTTGGGAGATGTGCAGGCGAATCCAGGGCGTGCGGTATTCGGATATCACGGAACCCTCGCTTACCTCGGAGTACACGAATTATCTCCAGTTCTACAAAAAGAACGGAAACTTGTCGAGCGATATGAAGGACCGCATCAAAGCCGCCTTGCAAAAAGCGCGCAACGATTATAAGGGCGTGTTCGTCGCGGATTACGAGATGTACATTATAAACGAGGCCTTCGGCTTGCCGCGTCTCAACAAGATTGCGCGTGAAATCGTGTTCAGGTACTGCACTTTGTCGAAAAAATTCCGCAAGTCGCTGTCGATCAATCCTCAATACCAGCCTTTGCTGGAACGTTGGAGCGTGACGCAGGGGGCGAAGCTGCACGGTACGGAATTGTTCGCCAAGAAAGTGCAGAAGATGAAGCCGGGAGAGGAAGTGCCAAAAGAAATTTTGAGCGAATTGGAATTCCTGCGGCTCTAATAAATCGAAGACTTTCTTAAATTGCGGTTAGAATTCATTTTTTTCATTGCAATTTGTATTGCGTTGTGCTATCCTACACACGGCAAAAGATAATATCCGTCTGGAATTATACTTTTGGTTGTATTCGTTGGTAGATTGTCTGCTTAGATCTTTTTTCGGACTGAGACAGAAGGGCTTCTTGCACAGGAAATTTCTGCGCCTTTCGGTCTTTGCCGAAAGGCGTTTTTTTATAGCCGTTAAGGTCTGTCAGTTTTGAATGGAGGGGATTCTGATGAAAAAGTTTTGCGGACTGGTCGTGGACAACATGGCGATTCTTATCATTTTAATCTCGATCTTGGGCGCGGCGGTTCCCGCCTCTTTGACGTGGGTAGGGCCTCATGTGCCGTGGATGCTCGGTGTCGTGATGTTCGGCATGGGCATGACGCTGAAGTTTGAGGATTTCCATATGCTCGCGAAGCGGCCATGGGAGGTTGGTATCGGCGCGCTGGCGCAGTTTACTTTGATGCCTTTGATCGCCTTGGCGCTGGTCAAGGTCTTCGCGCTGCCGCCGGATATCGCCATCGGCGTCGTACTGGTCGGCACCTGCCCGGGCGGTACCGCGTCGAACGTCATTACCTATCTTGCGAAGGGCGACGTCGCGCTGTCCGTCGCGATGACGATGACGACGACGCTCTTGGCGCCGCTGGTGACGCCGTTCCTGACTTGGGTATTGGCGGGCGCGTGGGTCGATATCTCCCTCGTCGCGATGATGAAGTCGATCGCGATGATGGTGCTTTGCCCGGTGATTGCCGGCCTGTTGGTCAACCATTTTGCGGGCAAGTTCGTTGAAAAGTTCCTGCCGGTGCTGCCGCTGATTTCGGTCGTCGCGATTGCCCTTTTGGTCGGCGGCGTCGTTGCGCTGTCGGCGGAGAAGCTCTTCGCGCACGGGCTCTTGATTTTCCTCGTCGTGATTCTGCACAACGGCTTTGGCCTGCTGTGCGGCTACGCCTTGGCGAAGGTGTTCCACCTGACCCCGGCGAAGGCGCGGGCTGTCGCCATCGAGGTCGGCATGCAGAATTCCGGTCTTGCCGCGTCGCTGGCGGTCATGTACTTCAATCCGCTGGCTGCGGTACCGGGCGCGATATTCAGCCTGTGGCACAATGTGTCCGGTTCGTTCCTCGCGAATTATTTCGTGCGGAAGGACGCGCGCGGCAATGACGAGATGATGAACGCGCACCAGATTGCGTAAGCATAAACGTAAAGGAGAAAAATGATGAAGGTATTGCGTACCGTAAAAGAGATACAGGAATTCTCCAAAGCGGCGAAGGACGCGGGCAAGAGCATCGGCCTCGTGCCGACGATGGGCGCGCTCCACGAGGGGCATTTGACGTTGATGCGCCGCGCGCGGCAGGAGAACGACGTGGTGATCGCGTCCGTGTTCGTGAATCCGACCCAGTTCGGTCCAAACGAGGATTTCGACGCCTATCCCCGTCGCTTTGAAGAGGACTGCAAAAAGATGGAGACGGTGCCGGTGGACGCGGTGTTCCACCCGGAACCGAAGGAGATGTATCCGGAAGGGTATTGCACCTATGTAAACGTCGAAGGCGACATTACGAAAAAGCTTTGCGGCGCGCAGCGTCCCGGGCATTTTCGCGGCGTCGCGACGGTCGTGACGAAGCTAATGAATCTTTCCCGCGCCGACCGCGCCTATTTCGGACAGAAGGACGCCCAGCAGGTGGTCGTGGTCAAGCGCTTCGTTTCCGATTTGAACATTCCCACCGAGATCGTGATGGTGCCGATCGTGCGTGAGGAAAGCGGCCTTGCGAGGAGCTCGCGCAACCAGTACCTTTCCGCAGAGGAAAAGGAAGCGGCGCTTGTGCTTTCCCGCAGCCTGAAAAAAGGCAAAGCGGCCTTTGACGGCGGCGAGAAGGACGTGGAGACGCTGAAAAAGGTCGTTCGCGAGGAAATCGGGACGGAGCCGAAAGCCGTGATTGATTACGTCGATATCTATTCGTTCCCGGCGCTTTTGCCGATCGAGAAAGCGACGGAGCCGGCGCTTCTCGCGATCGCGGTGAAAATCGGGAAGACGCGGCTGATTGACAACATGATTTTGGGGGAGTGAGCGCGATGTTTTTGAATTTGTTCAAGTCCAAAATTCACCGTGCTACGGTCACGGAAGCAAACCTTAACTACATGGGCAGCATTACCATCGACGAAGAGCTGATGGAGAAGGCGCATATCCTGCCGAACGAGCGCGTGCAGGTGGTGGACAACAACAACGGCGCGCGGCTCGAAACCTATGTGATTCCCGGCCCGAAGGGCTCCGGCGTCATCTGCCTGAACGGCGCGGCGGCACGCTGCGCGCAGCCCGGCGACACGGTCATCATCATGGCCTACGCCTGGATGGACGAGGCGGAGGCGAGAAGCTGGAAGCCGACGGTGGTCATGGTGGACGAAAAGAACCGCGCGGTCGAGGTACGCAACGTCGAATATCACGGGCAGACGGAATAAAGAAAAAGAAGAAAGAAGGATAATCCCTCTTCTTGGCGAATACAAACCAAGAAGAGGGATTTTTTATGAGAAAGAGGAAGCAATGAAAATTTTTGGAGTAGGAAAGTAGGAAAGTAGGAAAGTAGGAAAATCTTACTTTCCTACTTCAAAAATTTCATTTGCCAGAAAGGAGCATTCTCATGGATTTTGCAAAGCTCAGTCGGGAGCGGTATTCTCTGCGAAAATTCAGCGACAAGCCTTTGGAAAAGGAAAAGCTGGATTTGATTTTGGAATCCGCTCATAATGCGCCTACGGCGAAGAATTATCAGCCGCAGAGAATTTTCGTCGCGAATACGCCGGAAGCGTTGGCGAAGGCGGATAAATGCACGGAATGTCATTTCCATCCGCCGGTCATCTTGATCATCGGTTATGACGAGAAAATCTCGGCAAAGCACACCATCGGCAATTTTGATTTCGGCATGATGGACGCGACGATCGCGATTACCCAGATGATGCTTCAGGCGACCGACCTTGGCGTCGGCAATATCTGTATCGGCCTCTTCGACCCGAGAAAAGTGCATGAGGAGTTTCCGGAAACGAAAGAAACGACGTTGATTTCGATGCTGTTCCTCGGCTATCCGGCCGAGAACGCGAAGCCCGCGTATCTGCACGACGAGAGGATTCCGATGGAGGATATGGTAAGCTATCTTTGATTTTAAAGGAGGAATTTTTATGCCGTATGTCAATATCAAGATCACCCGCGAAGGCGAGGTCACGGCTGAGCAAAAGCGCCAGCTGATCGAGGGCGCGACGAATCTTTTGCACGACGTCCTCGGAAAAAACAAGGCGACCACCGTCGTGACTATAGACGAAGTAGATACCGACAACTGGGGAATCGGAGGCGTGCCTGTAACGGAAATCAGAAAAGGAAAGAAATGAGGTCAGCGTCATGGATATTATGCAGCTTATGAAATGGTGCCGCAGCTATCGGCGGTTTGATCAATCGAGACCAATCCCGGAAAATGTGCTGGACCATATCTTGGAGGCGGCGCGGCTTGCGAATTCGGCGTCGAACCGTCAGCAGCTCCGCTTTGTCGTTGTCCGCTCGCCGGAGATGGTGGAGAAGATTTTTCCGTTCACCCATTGGGCGGCGATGTTGCCGAAGGAAGCGGGACAGCCGAAGGAGGGGGAGCACCCCGTACTATTTGTCGTTTCGACGTATGAGACGGCGGCCAAGGCGAAATGGACGGATTTGGATCTGGGAATCGCGGAAGCGCGCATGACGCTTGCGGCGGCGGCGGAAGGCGTCGGGAGCTGTATCCTCGCCAATATCGAGCGCGACCCTATCCGCGAGGCGCTGGATATCGACGCGGCTTATGAAATCGCGACGATTACAGCTTTCGGTTATCCGACGCATGAGTCGCATATCGTCGATATGAAGGACGGCGACGTCAAATATTATCTGGACGAAAAGAGGAATTTCTGCGTACCGAAACGCAGCCGTGAGGAACTATTCCGCATGGTTTAAGGAAAGAACGCAAGAAAAAACCTCCAATCAAATCCCTCATGGGGAAACGATTGGAGGTTTTCTTTGCGGTAGTTAGGCGCTTTCCGTTTGCATCTTGTCGGCGAAGATGAAGAACTCTTCCGCGGGCATCGGCTTCCCGAAAAGGAAGCCCTGCGCATAGCAGCAGCCGCTTTCAAGGAGGAACTCTTCCTGTTCCTTCGTTTCGACGCCTTCGCAAAGCACGAGCATGTCGAGGTCCTGGCCGAGGGATACGACGCGGCGCATGATTTTTTTGCCGCGGTCGGAGGACTCGGAGGCGAGCAGCATCGCCCGGTCAATTTTCATGATATCCATGTCGAGGTGCTGGAGCATCGCGATGGAAGAGTAGCCGGTGCAGAAATCGTCCATGGAGACGATGCAGCCCATTTCCTTCATGGCCGCGATAATGGCCGAGGAATTTTCCTTTCCGTCCTGCGTGTCGAAATCGACGAAGGCCGTTTCCGTGACCTCAAGGTCGAGGGCGCCGGGCGGCAGGTCGTAGCGCCTGATGATTTCGCGCAGACGGTCGAGATAGCCGGGCTCGCGCATGTGTAACCCGGACTGGTTGACCGAGAAAGAGATGAGGGGCTTTCCTTCGTCGATGCGCTGCCGCTGCATACGGCAGACGCTTTCCAAAACAAAGTAGTCGAATTCCAGGATGAACCCGTTTTTCTCGAATACGCTGATGAAAAGCCCCGGCATCACGAAGCCAAGCTCCGGGCTTTGCCAGCGGGCCAAAGCTTCCGCGCCGATGATCTTGCGCGTACGGATGTCGTATTTCGGCTGGAGCCAGATATGGAATTCTCCGTTCGCCAAAGCCTTCTGCATCAGCTTTTCCACCATTTTTTGCTTTATCCGTTTTTGCCGGAGCTGTTCGTCGTAGACGCCGATATAGTCGCCCATATCGATGGCTTCCATTTGGGCGGTGTCCGCGTTCGCCATCAAAAAGGAGATGGACGGGAGATTGTCGGTGGCTGGCACGGGGCAGAGACCGAAATAATACTGCATGTGGATGTCATAACCGGGGCTGTTCATGAGCGCCGTGTCGGCGGCGAATTTTTCCGCCGCTCCGCGAAGCGTCATGCCTTCTTCAAGACGACCGAGGACGTAAAGGTGCGTCAGCTCTGAGGAAAGCCCGTCCAGGAGAATCCAGGGATTTTTCTTGCGGACCAGTTCGACAAGCTCGCGGATGCCGCGCGCCACCGCATCCGGATTCAGCGACGCTTTCAGAAGGTCGATGCGCTGGGTGCTGAGCACCATGACGAACAGCTTGCCGTCCATTCGGTCCTTCGCATGTTTTTTGATGAGACTCGGGGCTTTCTCTTCGAACCAGCGGACGTTCGGCAGACCTGTCTGCAAATTCTTGTGGGCGATAGCATAAGCCTCTTTTGCCGCGCGCTGGCGGATCCACATCAGATAGAGCTGGAAGCCGATGATGGAAAGCAGCACGACTGCCAGAATGGAAAGGGATTGCCACGGGTTTTTCGCGATATACGCCGTCAGGCTTCGGTTCCTTTCCACATCGAACATGTGGCGCGTCATGATCTCCTCAATCGGCGCGTCGCCTAAATGATTGATTTCCTTGTTCAAAATGTGGACGAGTCGGGGATCGACGTTTTCGTTGACCGCGAGGGCGACCGGATGGGAAAAGACGACGTTGCCGTTCGTGATCAAGTTCAGGTAATTGCCGTCCTCGATATCATGTTGCACCGTGATTGCCTTTTGAAATGTCACGTCTACAAGTCCGCGGTTGACTGCTTTCATGCACTCGTCAGTGGTGTTGAAATAAACGAGCTGCTTGGCCGGATATTTCTGCTCCACGTATTCGTGGGTGTAAAACTGGTTTTTGACACAGGCAACAGTGGGGTTTGGGGGCAAATCGAAATCACGGCGCATGACCGGCACATAATTGATGGTCAGATAGGGAAACGTCAAAACGGCGTTATGCAGATGCCCCCAGTTGTAATCGGCGTAACAGTCGGCGACGACTTCGATCTCGCCGTCGGTCAAAAGCTGGATCAGTTCGCCGTTGTCTTTCGTCTCGCGGATGTCGAATCGGACGCCGAGATCTTTTTCCATGAGCTGGATGATTTCGGCGATGATACCTTTTGCCTCGCCGTTCTCAAAATACGTGTACGGCTTTTGCCCCGGTGACGCGACGGCGGAAATGACGGGGTGATTCTTCAAATAGTCCTTTTCTTCTGGCGTCAGAAGCAAAGGATCGCCGCTTTGCCCGGTGTGTGTGGCGCAAAGCTGGCCTCCGATATGGGGATTGAGCAGCATCAGTTCGTCGATAGCACGACCGATTTTTTCCCGGATGTCGATATGGTCTGTCCGTGCAGTGATGGAAAAGCGTTTGGTGAACAGATAGGCGCGCAGCGGGTCGCCCATACTGTGATAGGCGGCGGCGTCGATGAAAGCGTCGATTTCGCCGCTTTTATACATGGAAATAACGGTGAAGAATTTTTCGGCGGGCACGAGCACAAAGTCCTCGCCTTCGTGCAGGCCGTAATAATTGAGAGCGGAGCGGATATCCTGCTCCGAGCAGATGAACGAGGTGAATCCGATGCGAAGTCCTTGCCCCGGAGTCAAAGATTTTCCCTTCTGGATAGTGACGCCGACGGGGGAATAGGTAATCGCTTGACGCAGGGGCGAAATCTCGGACGGAAGGCTGGTCGAGTTCGGCAGCGCGGCAATCAGGTCTATCTCGCCGCGCGACAGTTTTTCCACGCAAGCCGTCGGCTGTGCTTCAACATATTCGAAACGATAGCCGGCGTAAATGGCGACGGCTTCAAGATAGTCGTAAAGGAAGCCGCGAAAATATCCGTCCTCTCCCTTGGAAATATATCCGGGCACGTCAGTATAGCCGACGCGCAGCAGCGGAAGCTCGCGGTCGGCGGCGGACAAAAAGCTTAAGGGAAAGAGAAGTCCCCAAAAGAGGAGCAGGAAGAGGAACGAGAAAAATTTTATTGCCTTCATGGAAAACAACTCGCTTTTCTTTCCTATAATAAATCATTTCAATTCTGTTTCAATTATAATGGACGTTTCCACGCATTTCAAGCTTTTTGAAAGAGGAGAGAAAAGATTCATCGTAAATCTTCGTGAAGTCTTGCGGGAAGTGGAGGGCATGGGTATAATAGAACGCATGGAGGGATAACAATGGAACAATTTTTCAAGCTGAAAGAACGCGGGACGGACGTCCGTACCGAGACAATGGCGGGACTCACCACGTTTATGACGATGGCTTATATTCTCGCGGTTAATCCGGGCATTCTGAGCGCGGCGGGCATGGACGCGGGCGCGGTCTTTACGGCGACGGCGCTTGCATCGGCGCTCGGCACGCTTTGCATGGCGATTTTCGCGAATATGCCGTTGGCACTGTCGGCGGCGATGGGACTCAACGCGTATTTCGCGTTCACGGTCGTCATCGGCATGGGCTATACTTGGCAGCAAGGCTTGGCGGCCGTTTTCGTCGAAGGCATCATCTTTATCGTGCTTTCGCTGACGAACGTGCGCGAGGCGATTTTCGACGCAATCCCGCGTCAGCTCAAGACTGCGGTTTCCGTTGGCATCGGGCTTTTCATCTGCTTCATCGGTTTCCAAAACGCTCATGTCGTCGTGGACGGCCCGACGCTGGTGAAGCTCTATCCGTTCAGCAAGGCGCTGGCGGACGGGACGTTCCGAACGGAAGGAATTACCGTGTTCTTGGCGCTCGTCGGTCTTCTCCTAACGGCGGTGCTGATGGCAAAAAATATCAAGGGCAGCGTCCTTTGGGGTATCCTCGGCACATGGCTATTGGGTATGGTTTGCCAGCTTGCAGGATTTTATATTCCCGATCCGTCGAAGGGATTTTTCAGTCTGTTCCCTTCGGCAGTCGTCGCGATGCCCGCGTCGCTGGCGCCGACGTTCATGCAGCTTGATTTCGGCTCGATCCTGAACGTCAATTTTCTCACGATTCTCATGGCATTCCTGTTTGTCGATATGTTCGACACGCTGGGCACGGTCATCGGCTGCGCGTCGAAGGCGAACCTGCTCAACGAGGAAGGCAAGCTGCCCGGCATACGGAACATATTGCTGGCCGATGCTATCGGCACGACGGTGGGCGCTCTCTTGGGCACTTCGACAATCTCGTCCTTCGTCGAGTCGTCGGCGGGCATCGCCGAGGGCGGGCGCACCGGTCTTTCTTCCGTTGTGACGGCGGGGCTGTTCTTGCTGGCGCTGTTCTTCTCGCCGCTTTTCCTTGCGATTCCGGCTTTTGCCACCGCGCCCGCACTGATCATGGTCGGCTTTCTGATGATGCAGCAGGTCAAGGACATCGACTGGTTCACGGATTACTCGGAGGCCGTTCCGGCATTCATCGCCATCGCCTCGATGGCGTTCACCTATTCGATTTCCGAGGGCATCGCGTTCGGCGTCATTTTCTACACATTGCTTCATCTCTTGACGGGCAAGACAAGCAAGATCACGCCGCTGATGTATGTGCTGACGGTACTGTTTATTATGAAGTATATTTTCCTTTAATTTGGAGTGCAAAAAAGTAATGGCGATTGAAAAGGTAAAAGCGTTTTTCCGACAGCACGGCATGGAAGATAAGGTGCGCGAATTCGAGACGTCGAGCGCGACGGTAGAGCTGGCGGCGCAGGCGCTTCATTGCGAGCCGTGCCGTATCGCGAAGACGCTTTCCTTCATGGGTAAGGAAGGTCCGCTCTTGGTCGTCGCCGCAGGGGACGCGAAAATCGACAACCCGAAATTCAAGGCGCAGTTCGGCACGAAGCCGAAGATGCTGACGCTTGAGGAAAACGTCGAATTGATCGGCCACGCGGTAGGCGGCGTTTGTCCCTTTGCCGTCAACGATGGCGTGAAAGTATACCTGGACGAATCGCTGAAGCGGTTTGAAACGGTATTCCCCGCATGCGGCAGCGCAAACAGTGCCATTGAGCTGACGATGGAGGAATTGGAGACATATTCGTCCTTCGCCGCGTGGGTTGACGTTTGCAAGGCTTGGCAATAAAACAAAGAGGCAAAAGAGAAGCGTACCCGTTGCGAAACTGTTTCGCGTCGGGTACGCTTTTTCCTTGCTATGTGCTATAATAAATTACGATTACAGATAATCATGATGGGGTGGACCCTATGACTAAGCCAAAACCTATTACAATAGACGATATAGTTTCCGAGGTAAAGTGGACGCAGCCGGGCGCGAACGTGGATTTGATCTCCCGAGCCTACGAACTTGCGCGGGAGGCCCACGAGGGCCAGAAGCGCGCTTCGGGCGAGGAGTACATTATCCATCCGCTGCATGTGGCTTATATCCTTTCGGATATGCACCTTGACGAGGCGGCGATTTCGGCGGCGCTGCTGCATGACGTCGTCGAAGATACGACTTTTACCATCGAGGAAATGCAGGAGAAATTCGGCGACGAAGTCGCGATGCTGATCGACGGCGTGACGAAACTCGGCAAGATCGAGTACAAATCGAAGGAAGAACAGCAGCTTGAAAATTACCGCAAGCTGTTTTTAGCGATGGCTAAGGATTTGCGCGTCATCTTGATCAAGTTGGCCGACCGCCTGCACAATATGCGGACGCTCAAGTATATGCGCGCGGACAAGCAGAAGCGCATCGCCCGCGAGACCATTGAGATTTACGCGCCGCTGGCCAACCGGCTCGGCATCTCGAATATCAAGTGCGAGCTGGAAGATTTGTGCCTGCGCTATTTGGAGCCGGAAATCTATTATGACCTCGTGGAGAACGTGAAGCAGAAACGGCAGGAACGGCAGGCGTTCATCGACGACGCGATGGCGCAGCTTCGCGAGAAGCTTGTGTCCGCAGGCATGAAGGCGGAGATTCGCGGCCGTGCCAAGCATTTCTACAGCATTTACCGGAAAATGCGCCGCGACAATAAAGACATCAGCGAGATTTACGACCTTTCCGCCGTGCGCGTGCTGGTCGAGACCGAGTCCGAGTGTTACGGCGTGCTCGGCCTGATTCACGCGATGTGGAAGCCGATACCGGGACGGTTCAAGGATTATATCGCGATGCCAAAGTCCAACGGCTACCAGTCGCTTCATACGACGGTAATGACGCGGGGTTATCCGTTGGAAATCCAGATTCGTACGTTTGCGATGCATCAGGTGTCCGAGTACGGTTTCGCCGCGCATTGGAAATACAAGGAAGTGGGGAAAAACGCCGTCGCGGGCAACGCTTACGACCAGAAGATGTCGTGGCTCAGGCAGATGGTCAATCTCCAACAGGAGCTTGCCGATCCGCGAGAGTACGTCGAGGCGCTGAAGGTCGACGTGTTCGCCGACGAGGTTTTCGTCTTTACGCCTCGCGGAGACGTCATCGGTCTGCCGAAGGGCTCGATTCCGTTGGACTTTGCATATCGTATTCACACCGAGGTCGGCCACCACTGCGTCGGCGCGAAGGTTAACGGCAAGCTGGTGCCGCTGGAATACAAGCTGAAAAACGGCGACATCGTTTCGATTATCACAAACAAGGCGAACAACGGCCCTTCCCGCGACTGGCTGAATATCGTCGCTTCTTCGGAGACGCGCAACAAAATCCGCTCTTGGTTTAAGAAAGCGACCCGGGAGGAGAATATCGAGCGCGGGCGCGAGTTGATTGAAAAAGAAGCGAAGCGGCTGGGTTACGAGCCGAAGGAGCTTTTGAAAAACGACCGTCTGTCGCAGGTGGCGAAGAAGTTCAATATCCATGCCGAGGACGACCTTTTGGCGTCCTTAGGCTTCGGCGGCGTCACGGTCAACGGGGTCCTGACAAAGCTGATCGACCTGCACAAGCAGGAATTGAAGGAGAACACCGCGCCGGACGTTTCCAAGCTGCTCTCGGAGCTGAAGCCGCAGCAGGGCGAGGTCAGGAAGTCGAGTCACGGCGTGCTCGTCGAGGGAGAGGCGGGGATTCTCGTTCATCTTGCGCGTTGCTGCAATCCTATTCCCGGCGATCCCATCGTAGGTTTTGTGACGCGGGGGCGCGGCGTTTCCGTGCATCGCGCGGACTGCACGAATATTTTCCACGACGCGGTCGATTATTCCCGCGCCTTGGAAGTGGATTGGGACATCGGCCTTGACAAGGATTACACGGTGCAGATCGTCATTACCTGCAACGACCGGAGCGGCATGCTGACGAATCTTTTGGCGGTCACCTCCGAAATGAAGGTCAACATCAGCTCCATCAATGCGAAGCCGAATCGGAGCAATAAGACCTCGACGGTGGTTATGGGGCTTGAGGTCAAGAACGCCCAGCAGGTCGCGCAGATCATGACGAAATTCCGCCGGGTGAAGGACGTTTACAGCGTCAGCCGTTCGATGCCGACGGCGACGACGAGAGAGCCTCGCGAGGCGGAGGAAAAGGAAGGAGAGGAATAATGGGAAAGCTTACGATCCAGTCGTTTGCGGTCATGCCGTTTGACGAGAATTGTTATGTCGTTTCGGACGAAACGGGCGAGGGCGTCGTAATCGATCCGGGCGGAATGGCGAAGCAGATTCTCTCGTATATCCGGGAGGCAAAGCTTTCCATCAAGGCGGTGCTGGATACCCACGGGCACTGCGACCATATCGGAGCGAACGATGAAATCCGCGATGAGACGGGGGCGCCGCTTTATATCCATAAAGAAGACGCGGCGATGATTTCCGATATGAAGCTGAATTTGTCAGCATTCATGGGATTCCGGGTGATTTCGCGTCCGGCGGAGCATTTGCTTTCCGAGGGCGACAAGATCTCCTTCGGGCAGACCGAACTGGAAGTGATTCATACGCCCGGTCATACGAAGGGCGGCGTCTGCTTTGTAGGCGAAGGCGTCGCGTTCACCGGCGACACGCTTTTCGCCGGTTCCATCGGACGCAGCGATTTCCCCGGCGGTTCGGAGGTCGAGCTGATCGGGAATATCAAGAAAAAGCTGCTCGTATTGCCGGACGAGACGAAGGTCTATTCCGGGCACGGTCCGTCCTCCGAGATTGGATGGGAACGGCAGTGCAATCCGTTTTTGCAGTGGTAATTGATTGAACTTGTAACGGAAGGGAGGGGCGCGCGTGGAGCAGGCTTCGCTTTTCGAGGCGTCAGATCGGGAGACGCAGCCTTTGGCCGCGCGGCTCCGTCCACAGACGTTGGAAGAATTTGTCGGGCAGCGGCATTTGATTGGCGAGGGAAAGGTGCTTCGCCGCCTGATTGAGAGCGACCGGATTGCCTCGATGGTTTTCTGGGGACCGCCGGGCGTCGGCAAGACGACATTGGCGCGTATTATCGCCGTGCATACGAAATCGTCGTTCATCGACTTTTCCGCTGTGACCAGCGGTATAAAGGAGATTCGCGGCGTCATGCAACAGGCGGAGGAAAACCGTCGCTTCGGCGACCGCACCATCGTATTCGTCGACGAAATCCATCGTTTCAACAAGGCGCAGCAGGACGCGTTCCTGCCTTTCGTGGAGAAGGGCAGCATTATCCTGATCGGCGCGACGACGGAAAATCCGTCCTTCGAGGTCAACGGCGCGCTTTTGTCCCGCTGCAAGGTCTTCGTCTTGCAGCCGCTTTCGACCGAGGACATTGTGCAGCTTCTTTCCCGCGCGCTGACGGACGAACGCGGCTTCGGCGGGCAGAAGATCAAGATTGCGCCGGAGCATTTGGACGTGATTGCGGGCTTTGCGAACGGCGACGCGCGTTCCGCCCTTTCCACCCTTGAAATGGTCGTGCTGAACGGCGAGGAAAAAAAGGGCACGATTACCGTTACGAAGGAAATCCTTGAGCAGTGCATTTCTCGGAAATCGCTGCTGTACGATAAGAAGGGTGAGGAACATTATAATCTGATTTCCGCGCTGCACAAGTCTATGCGGAATTCCGACCCTGACGCGGCGGTTTATTGGCTGGCACGCATGCTGGAGGCAGGGGAAGATCCGCTTTACGTCGCACGGCGTGTGACGCGCTTTGCCAGCGAGGACGTGGGCCTTGCCGATCCCCGCGCACTGGAGATCGCGGTAGCGGCTTATCAGGCGTGTCATTTCATCGGCATGCCGGAATGTTCGGTGCATTTGACCGAAGCGGTGGTTTATCTCGCGATGGCGCCGAAATCGAACGCAATGGAAGTCGCCTATATGACGGCGAGGGAGGACGCGCTCCGCGAGCTCGACGAGCCGGTGCCGCTGGTCATACGCAATGCGCCGACGAGACTGATGAAGGAGCTCGGCTACGGCAAAGGCTACCAATACGCCCACGATACGCAGGAAAAGATTACGAATATGCAATGTCTGCCAGATTCGCTCCTTGGCAAGGAATATTATCGTCCAACGGAGCAGGGCGTCGAAGGACGCTTTAAGGCGCGGCTCGCTGAAATCAAGGAATGGAAACGCGCCCACGGCGCGAAATTTTAAATGGATGTTTTTTATTTTGAAATCCAAAATTGTTTCACGTGAAACAAACGAACATAACCTGAAAAATGCATGGAAGAATTTCTTGGCTTATGGATTTGAATGAGGAATTGGAAGATCAACTGGTGAATAAGGTTAAGTTTTTATTGAAATTCTTCGATAAATGATTAAGCGGAGTTTATTGATATAACCTAAGGAAGGGATTCAATATGATGGTTTTTAATGCCGGTCGTGCCGTTCAGGTTTCTTACGGAGGAAATCTGTCGCGCAAAGAGGAACGGGAACAGTTGGGTAAATTGGCGGACACGTATCGCCAATGGAACGAAAATTACCGGCAGACGGGTCGTCCGTTCGGCCTCATGGATGCAAACGAGCGAAAGGGGCTTTTGGACAATTTGCCGAAAGCTGAGCTTCGTCCTTCCGAAGCGCCTTCTTTTGTGGTGGAGCTTAGTCCGGAGGCGCAGGAGGTTTTGAAGCGTAATGCTTTAGACGATTTTTCGGCAAATGAAGCGGCGGAATATTCGCCCGTGACGGAAATCCGCTCGGAGCATTTCCGCTGGACGGAAGCGGATGGTATTGAGGAAACGATAACGGAAGCGGAGGAACTGGCCGCGCGCAAGGATGCCTTTCGTGAGGTCTTTACAAATGCTATCAGTCAAAGCATTGGCGAAATTTTGAAGCCTCGCGCGACTTATGAGGAGGCTTTTGACGCGCTGTATGCGCGGGAGGGCGTCGCTTGGAAGAGTTCTTTTGATGACAGTAAATATGGATTCACCCAGATTTTGACGCCCGTGAATGGTGCGTTTGGAGCGTTGGCTACGCATTTGAACGATTATCTCGAACAATTTGGCGCGGAGGACGGCTATTTTGATACGCTGCTCGGCGCGCTTGACGAGCTTGATGCGGGTGGCGACAACGCGCTTTTGGGACAGATGCGCGACATGGTAAAGACCGTGCGGAATGGAGATACCATCAAAACGCAAAGCGACGAATTCAAAAAAGACGTACAGAACGCGATTGTCGAAACCTATGGCGGCGCGGAGAAGAAAGAGCTTCGTCAAAAAGACGAAAAGGACGGGAAACAGGAAGAACCGGAGCAAGGGGGACTTTCTTATCTCGATATGGAACGGCGCAAAGCGCAGGAGGAAAAGCAACTGCTTGACAAGTTGACGGGCAAGGGCAAGAGCGAAAAACCTGAATCAGCGGGAGAAGTGCTTGCGAAACGTCAACAGAACGAAAAGGATGTTGACTTCTGGGATAAGTTGCGGAAGGTGGACGAGCGGAGTGCGAGCGAACAGGAAAATCAAGCCGCGCCGAAAAAAGCGACACCGACGGGAACGCCGCTCGAAGAAGAGGAATGGGAACGTCTGACGATGAACTATAAGGCATGGGATGCTATCAGCGAACGTAACGGTTGGGGCACGATGCCCGAATTGTAACGAAAATAGGTCAGATACTGAAGAAAGAAAAACCACTGTGCTCGTAAAATCGGGCACAGTGGTTTTTTGTGCGGTATTTATCCAATGATCCCCAACGACTGCAGGAGCAGTACGATTAACAGAATCGGCGCGATGAAGCGGATCATGGTTTTATACATTCTCTTTTGAAGGAAGGGTTCTCCATTTTTTGTCGCCTCTTTGACGACGACGTCGGGCGTCAATGCCCAGCCGATCAAAAGGCAGGTGCTGATTTCTACGATGGGCATCAAAAGGCCGTTGCTGATATAGTCCAGCGCGTCGAGAACCTGTCCGACGGAGCCGTTCGGCATAGGAATCTCGACGTACAGGAGATTGTAGCCGAGACAAACGACGGCGCCGATGGCAAACGCGACGAGGCCTTCAATGATCGCGGCCTTTCGTCGGGAGACGGAAAGGCTCTCCATTATAGACGAGACGACGGCCTCCATGATGGAGATAGAACTGGTCAGCGCGGCGAAAAAAGCCATGATGAAGAAAGCGGCGCCAACAATCGTGCCCGTGAGTCCCATAGCGTGAAAGGTCTTCGGCATGGCGACAAAGAGCAGCGACGGCCCGGACGCGTTCATACCCTCCTGTCCCATCAGGACGTAAATCGGCACGATGGTCATGAGCCCGGCCAGAAAGGCGACGAAGGTGTCGAAAAAGCCAATCTGCCAAATGCTCGTGAAGATATTTCCTCGATCCTCGAAATAGGAGCCATATGTAATCATGATGCCCATCGCGACGCTGATCGAGAAAAAGAGCTGTCCCATGGCGGCAATCAGCAGCGACATGAAGCCTCCGACCGTCAGACCGTCGAGGTTCGGAATAAGATACACCGCCAACCCGTCAAGGCCGGTCCGTGTGATTGCTCCGTCGTCGTAGCGAATCGTCAGGGAGAAGAGAGCGACTCCGATGACAATCAGGAAAAGCAGGGGCATCAGGAATCGGGAGAATTTCTCGATGCCGTTGTTGATATCACGATAGACGACGAAGGACGTCAAAAAGAGATAGACCGCCATAAAGACCAACGGCTCGGCCGTGCTTGTGATGAAGCTTGTGAAAAAGCCGTTGCCCGACGCGGCGGCCACCTGCCCGGTCAGAAAAACGGTGCAGTATTTCAGCACCCAGCCGCCAATCACGCAGTAATACGGCAAGATGAGGAACGGCACCACGACGGCGAAAACGCCGATCCATTTCCATTTTCCATGCAGCTTGCCATAAGCCATGAGCGGGCTGCTTTTCGTTTTTCGTCCGATGGCGACTTCCGTGACCAGCAGCGTAAAGCCGAAGGTAATCAGGAGAGCGAGGTAGACGACGAGAAACAAGCCGCCGCCGTTTTTCGCCGCGAGATACGGGAATCGCCATAGATTCCCAAGGCCGATGGCGCTGCCCGCCGCCGCGAGTACGAAGCCGACCGAGCCTGAGAAGGAACTTCTTTTTTCGTTCAATGGAATCTCGCCTTTCTCAATGAAAAGTCGGAGCAGAGGAGAAAAGTCCCCGTCTCTGCTCCGGCCTTGCAAGTGGTTGTCGAAGGAACCACTGAACAAGTCCCTTCACGCCCTTGTCGGGTCTTTTTCCGTCATGCTGTGTCAGATGTCGCTCGACGTAGCGATGCTACGCCTTCGCGCCCTCTTTCTTGCCTGACGAAAAAATTCCTCGACAAGGTCATAAATTGACTTATTCAGTGATTCCCTAACGAAAATCGTGTTGCATTATATCATAAAATGGAAGATTGTAAAATCACGAAGGGCGCATTTTTCATTTTTTGTTGCCGAACGGCTAAATCATGTTATAATTGAAGGTATAATGCGACAAAATGAAAGAATGGGAAAATATGTGCGAATTGCGCTTTGCGCATTGGAATTCGGGAGGACGATCATCGCATGGCAAAGACAATCATGATGCAGGGAACCAGCTCCCATGTGGGCAAAAGTATTCTCGTCACGGCGCTTTGCCGGATTTTTTATCAGGATGGTATTCACGTCGTGCCGTTCAAGGCGCAGAATATGGCGCTGAATTCCTATGTCACGCGGGACGGAAAGGAAATGGGGCGCGCGCAGGTGGCACAGGCGGAGGCCGCGGGGCTCGCGCCGGAGGTCGATATGAACCCGGTGCTTTTGAAGCCGACAGGGCACGCCTCGTCGCAGGTGGTGCTGATGGGGAAGCCCATCGGCAATATGTCTGCGAAGGAATATCATAAGGGATATTCGGTGAAGCTGTTTGACACGGTGAAAGAGGCTTTGGCGCGGCTCGATAAAGCCTATGACGTCATCGTAATCGAAGGCGCGGGCAGCCCAGCCGAAGTGAATCTGCACGATAACGACATCGTAAATATGCGCGTCGCGCGCCATTTGCAGGCGCCGGTGTTGCTCATTGCCGACATCGACCGAGGCGGGGCGTTGGCGTCTCTCGTCGGCACGCTGGAGCTTTTGACGGAAGAGGAGCGCGGACTGGTCAAGGGATTGATTATCAACAAGTTCCGGGGCGACGTTTCGCTTTTGCAGCCCGCCGTTGATTTTTTGGAGCAGAAGACGGGGAAGCCCGTGCTGGGCATTATCCCGCATATCGATCATATGGGCATCGACGACGAGGATTCCGTTTCGCTGGAAGAAAAGCAGGAGAAACCGAAGAAAGGCGACATCAAGATAGCGGTAATCCGCACGCCGAAGATTTCCAATTTCACGGATTTTGAATGCTTATCGGGCGAGGAGGACGTATCGCTTTACTATGTGCAGGATGCGGCCGCTCTCGGAGAGCCGGACCTCATTATGCTGCCGGGCAGCAAGAATACGACCGAGGATATGATGTATCTCCGCTCGTCGGGAATTGCGACAGCTTTGCGGAAGCGAGTGGGGAAAGGAACGCCGTTGATCGGTATTTGCGGCGGATATCAGATGCTTGGAAAAGAGATTCGCGACCCGTATCATACGGAGTCGGAGAAGGACGGCACGGAAGGGCTTGGCCTTCTCGATATGACGACGACCTTCGGCGAGGAAAAGCTGACTTCGCAGGTGGAAGCGGACTGTGAGGATTGGTTTTTCATGGGCGAAAAAATATCCGCGAAGGGGCTTTGCGGGTATGAGATCCACATGGGCGAGACGGAGTTTCTCGGCGTAGCGGACGCGCATCCCCTGACGATTACGAAGCGGGCCGACACGCCTGTTCATATTACTGAGGGAACCTGCCGGGCGGACGGTCTCGTTTTTGGCACCTATATTCACGGGATTTTTGACCATGACGAATTCCGACGCGCTGTGTTGAACGTGATTCGTGTGCATAAAGGTCTCCCTAAGATTCAAAACACCAGGAATGTTCGCGCTGAAAAAGAACGCAGTTACGATGCGCTGGCCGACGTGGTGCGCGCGCATCTTGATATGGATAAGGTGCGTGAGATTATGGGCCTGGACGCGAAATGATGGTTGCGGTATTGGCTTTTATCGTCGACTGTTTGATCGGCGATCCGCGTTCTTCGCTTCACCCCGTCGTCTTAATCGGAAAGCTTATTTCTTTTTTTGAGCGATTGCTTTATCACGAGGAAGATTCCGACAGGAAAAAGATTTTTTGCGGCGCGGTGTTGATGATGTGCGTGCTTGCGATTTGTTACGGCGCGGCGGAGGGCGTGCTGTATCTTGCGGCGCGGTTTGGGAACGCATATATTTCCGTCGGGGTGCAGGCCGTATGTTTATGTTTTATGATTTCGCCGCGCAACTTGGCGGAGGCGGGGCGTGAAATTCGCGATTATCTATTGGAAGGAAATCTCGAAATGGCGCGCTTCAAGGTGGGCTGGATTGTCGGGCGCGACACGGATAAATTGACGGAGGGAGAAGCAACGCGCGCGACGGTGGAGACGATTTCGGAAAATACCGTCGACGGCGTTATTTCGCCTCTTTTCTATTTTTTTATCGGCGGGCTGCCGTTGGCGGTCGCCTACCGTGCGGCCAATACGATGGATTCGATGATCGGATACAAGAACGACAAATATCTTTTTTTCGGACGAGTTGCGGCGAAAGCAGACGACGTCTGGAATTATATTCCCGCGCGACTGACGGGGCTGTTGTTAGTGGCGGCGGCGTTTTTATTGGGGTTCGACTGGCACGGCGCATGGCGGATGTTGCGGCGTGATGCGGCAAATCATCCGAGCCCGAACGGCGGTTGGACGGAATCCACGGTGGCGGGCGCGCTCGGCGTCCGGCTCGGCGGCCTCAATTATTATTTCGGCAAGCCTTCGTTTCGCACTTATATGGGCGACCCCGTGCATGAACTGGAGGCGCGCCATATTTCCATGGCGATTCGCATGATGTATACGGCGACGGTGATGTTTCTCGCGCTGGCGTGGGCGGCGTCGTGGCTGCTCGGCTGCCGTGCGACGGGAGGATTTGTTTTATGAGGGCTTTTTTTATCGGCCTGCAATTCCTGACGCGGATTTCGATTGTGCGGCAGGATAACTGGACGGCGGAGGATTTCGGGCGAAGCGTGAAATACTTTCCGCTGATCGGCGCGGTACTCGGGGCGATTTACGCGGCGTTTGCCTATGGGTTTTATGTTTGGTTGCCGGCGCGAGGAATCGTATTGCCGACGCATCTGACAGCGGCGATTTTGCTGATTTTGCCGCCAATCATGACTGGCGGCCTCCATTGCGACGGCTTCATGGACACGATGGACGGCGTATTTTCCGGGCGTTCCCGCGAACGTATGCTGGAAATCATGAAGGACAGCTGTACCGGTTCCAACGCGGTCTTTTGTTTTGTCATCCTGATGTTTTGGGAGTTTGCGATTTTACTCGACATGCCGAAGGCTGTTGTCACGACCGCGCTTTTTGTTATGCCGATTGTCGCGCGATTGATGATGGTCGCGGGAATTACGCTTTTCCCCTATGCGCGTCCTGATGGACTTGGGAAGGCGTTTGCCCAATATGCGGGGCGCGGCGCGCTGACATTTGCAGCGGTTTGTACGCTTGTCCTGACGCTTCCTTTGGGACGGCTCGCTTGGGCAAGCCTTGCGGTGTGCGCGGCATTTACGGCGTTTTTCGGCAATTATGTGGAGAAAAGGCTCGGCGGTCTGACGGGAGACGTTTACG
>JAEERZ010000186.1 GCA_016286075.1 Selenomonadaceae bacterium | reverse complement strand
CGGCGATCGACGGCAATCGTCATGCGTGCCATCTGTCGCCCCGACTGGGTTGTTCGGAGCTCGGGATCGCGCGCGAGGCGGCCCATCAAAATTACTTTATTCATGGAAATGCCCTTTCTTCCTGACTTACCGGAACTGTCCTACACTAAATTCCCTTTTCTGCTTGTTCAAATTCTTCTATGCTTCGTTGTCGTCAGTCGACGTAGCTCCCGCTACGGCTCATTCCTCCGCCTTGCATAGAGGAATTTGTCCTGCGCATAAAGAGGGAATTTATTTTGTCCAGTTCCTTCTCATTACTCTTCTTCAGCCGTCGTTTCAGGTGCGGCTTCGGCTTTTGCGGCTTCTTCTTCGACGCCTTCAGATTTTACGATCATGTGCTTGAGCACATCGTCGGTAATCTTCATGACGCGGTCGCATTCTTTTACGCAATCCGGCTCGCAGGACACGTAGAACAGGCAATAATAGCCGTCCGCGCAGTCTTTGATCGGATAGGCGAGCTTGCGCCGGCCCCAGCGGTCTTCTTTATCGATCACGCCGCCGTTGTTTGCAATCAGCTTGGAGAACTTTCCGATAACGGCTTCCGTCGCCTCTTCCTCCAGCGGCCTCACGATAAATATGACTTCGTACTTTCTCACGAAATCACCTCCTCTTTGGACTATTGGCTTGCCCTCATGGAGCAAGCAGGGAAGGCTCAAAATATCGGATAACATTTTAAACCCAACTCGACCAAAAAATTATAATGCCTTAGTTCAGAGTTTGTCAAGGACAACCTCTCCTTTGCGGCATTTCCCTAAAGGACTAGCTTCGCGTCGCAACGAGACAGGAGTTCGGAGATACATATTGCCGCCTGTTATGTGCTTTTCCCTCCGCAATAAAAGATTGGAGGACATTTTATGTCGAGTTATATCATTGTGACATTCGCATTGCAAGGAAAAGTTGTTTTCGGCGTTTGTTAGGCGAGAAACGCGGCGAGCAGCCGCGTCAATGCGTCCTGATCGCTGGCTGCCATCAGTTCCCGTGCGGAATGCATGGCTAAGAGCGGCACGCCGACGTCTTGGGCTCGGATGCCGAGGCGGGCGGAGACCAAGGAGCCGAGAGTGGAGCCGCCGGGAATATCGGACCGGTTTGCGAAGCGCTGGAAGGGGACGTCGTGTTCTTCGCACAGGGAGGAAATAATGGCCGCGGCGGCTGCGTCTCCGGCGTAAGACTGGCTGGCGGCGCGTTTTATGACGATTCCCTGGCCGAGGCGCGGGCGATTCGTCGGGTCGGCTTTGTCCTCGTAGTTCGGGTGCAGGCCGTGAGCCGCATCGACGGAGAGCAGGAATCCCTGCGCGAGGTCTTCGGCGAGGTCGTCGGCGTCGAGGGAAAGGCCGCGATATACGGCTTCCAAGAAGTGCGGGAGGAGGCTGGAATCGGCGCCCTGTTTTGTGCGGCTGCCCACTTCTTCGTGGTCGAAGAGGGAAACGACGCGAATTCCGTCTTCCGCGGGCGACGATATCAAAGCGGCAAGGCAGGCGTGTACGGAGGTCAGATTGTCGAGGCGCGGGGCGGAGACAAATTCGCCGTCAAGGCCGAGCAGGCACCCCGGTTCCGCAAGATAGACGTTCAAGTCGTAGGAAAGGATGTCTTCGGGTTTATGCCCGATCTCCCGGGCGAGCTTTTCCAAGAAAAATTCGTTGCCGATTTCTTCTTTCAGGAGGGAGGCGACGGGCGTCATAGAGGTCTGCCGGTCCAATTTTTCGCCTTCGTTGACTTTTCGGTCCAGGTGGATGGCGAGCCGGGGGATGGTCAGCAAGGGACGGGAGAAGTCGAACAGGCAGATTTCCGGCGAGAATGCGTCTTTGCCCCGCAGGACGATTTGACCTGCGAGGGACAGCGGACGGTCGAGCCAGCTCGAAAGAATCAGACCGCCGTATGGCTCGACGTTTACAAGGCCGTAGCCGTCCCGCGCGAGTCCAGCCGAAGTTTTTACGCGGAAGCCGGGAAAGTCTGTATGGGCGGCGGCGATTCGGAGTCCCCGCTGGGTTTTCGAACCGACGGTGAAAGCGAGCAGCGCCGAACCGAAAGCTTTTGTATAGTACCGGCCGCCCGGCGCAAGAAGCCACGGTTTGCCCCAGACGAGGGGAGAAAAGCCGGCTTCCGCCAGCAGTGTTTCGCTGGCGCGTACCGTATGGCAGGGCGACGGCGCTTGGGCAATGAAAGCCAAAAGTTCTTGGAACATAGGGAAAGACGCCTCCTGTAATAGTGAAGATTTTCCAACATGATAACATATTTTTTCGTGGGACGCTATCGAAAACGGCGAATGGCGTAGACCGGGGGCGGGGAGCGTGATATAATAAAAAAGTATTGTAGAAATGGCGGCATGATTTGAATGCATGCCGAAGGAAGGAGGGAAGAAGCATTTGAAAATCGTGCATGACCTTCCGGTGCTTTATTTCAGTTCCGACGTTAAGAATGTAGGCGGAGCGGATTTCAGCGAAATTGCGAAGATGGATAGTGACGCGGGGCCGATTATTGGCGAAACGGGAATTGACGGCTTGCGGATTGATTTCAACGCGGGGCTCCGGCTTCGGGTGCCAAAAGGCGAATGGCGTATCCGGATAACAGACTTTGAAAGTGAATGTGTGTTTTTTGATCAGATTGTTTCGGAAAAAGTATTGGTTTCGATGGAAAAGTATTATGTCCGGTGGCAGATTGAGGCGTATCTTGATGGGGAAATGCAATTTGCGCATATTTTTGACGTTGAAGGACAGGATGTGCTGTTTTCCTTAGCGGGAACGTTGTTAGGCGACGCAGTGATGCTTTTCCCTTACATGAGGGCTTTTGTGAAAGAGCACGCATGCCACGGGTTGTTTTTGTCCAGCGCCGCGTTTGATCCCATAATACGTGAATATTTTCCTGAATTTCAAATTGTTGATCATATAACGGAAACAACGTATGCTCGGTACTCGATTGGCGCGTTCCATACGTCGCCGTTTCTTCTCCCGGATTCGGCACGTGTTCTTCCGGCAAATTACATAGGCAGATTTCTGTTGGGATTGCATAACAAGCCGGAAAGGGTCTTGTACTACCCTATAAAACCCCGTACGATAGAAGAACCGTATGTATGCATAGGGGTGCAGGCGTCCGGAGTCGCAAAAGCCTGGTGGTATCCGAGCGGTTGGGAGATTATCGTTTCGTATCTTAAAGAGTTAGGCTATCGTGTCTTGTGCATTGATCGGGACAAGAAAAACGAGGATTCCAAAGGAAATAGCGTTGTGATGCCGGAGGGAGCGGAAGATTTTACTGGCAATCGTCCGTTGATGGAACGGATTGAGCTATTGGCGCATGCAGAGTTTTTTGTCGGCCTTGCCAGCGGCCTTTCTTGGCTGGCGGATGCTGCCGCGTGTCCCGTGGTTCTTATCAGCGGGATTACCATGCCTTATTCGGAAATTGATACCCCATACCGTGTATTGAATCCCCTTGTTTGCCACGGCTGTTACAACGATGTTTCCGTAGATTGGCTTGATCCGTTTTGCCCCAAACACCATGATACGGAGCGCGAGTATGAATGCTCGGCTAAAATCTCGCCGAGAATGGTCGCGGACGCTATCGACCGCTTGCGAGCTGATTTGGACGCGGAGAAAAATCTTTGCAAACAGGCGGGAAATTCCGATGCATGAGATGGCGATTGCTGAGGGGATTTTGGACATCGCTCTCGATTACGCCCGAAAGAACGAAGCGAAGCGTATCATAAAGGCAGCGCTTCTCGTCGGGGAGATGGCCGGCGTGGAGAGCGAATCGTTGGCATTCTGCTGGTCGGCGCTTGTGAAGGGGACAATTGCTGAGGGCGCGTCTCTGGCCGTTACCCGGGTGCCGCTCCGCGGCCGTTGCGTTGCCTGCGGTCGGGAGCGATTAGTCGCGCGCTACAATTTCATCTGCCCGGACTGCGGTGGGACGCTGGAAATCATCTCCGGCCGCGAGCTCCGGGTGGATTATCTGGAGATGGAATAGATGGAAGTCAAGGTCATGCAGGATATCCTGGGACAGAATGACGCTGTAGCCGGAGCGCTCCGGCAGCACCTGGCGGCGGCGGGCGTCTATACCCTGAATCTTCTTGGCTCACCCGGCGCCGGAAAGACATCGCTCCTGGAACGGACGCTGGCGGTGTTGAGCGGGGAGATGCGGATAGCCGTCATCGAGGGAGACCTCTTCACGACGAAGGATGCCGACCGAATTGCGAAGACCGGCGTGTCGGTGGTGCAGATCAATACCAGTGGCGGCTGTCATCTTGACGCCCCAATGGTGGAGAAAGCACTGACGGACGAGAGATTGAAGATCCCGGGAATCGATCTCCTGATTATTGAAAATGTGGGGAATCTCGTCTGCCCGGCGGAGTTTGATGTGGGCGAGGACGAAAAGGCGGTAGTGCTTTCCGTCACCGAGGGAAACGATAAGCCGATGAAATATCCGTTGATTTTCAAGGAATCGGCTCTGACGGTCATCAATAAGGTCGATCTGGCGCCTTATACGGATTTTGATGTGGCGGCGGCACGGGAGGATATTCAGACCATCCATCCGGGCGCGCTAGTCCTGCCCCTTTCCTGCCGTACCGGGGAAGGCGTGGAGGATTGGTTCGCATGGCTGCGGGCCCGGGTCAAAGCGAAGCGGGAGGGAGCCGGCAAGGATGATTGACGAAAGCATGACGACACCGGTCACGGTCCTTGGTGTCGACAATATCGTTCTGCGGGACGAAGGATTTGGCGTCCGTGTGGTCCAGCAGTT
>JAEERZ010000185.1 GCA_016286075.1 Selenomonadaceae bacterium | reverse complement strand
GCGCGTTACCCTTCGCCGCCTGAACGTGACGGTGAGCTACGACCTTCTTTCCTCCGTCGAACACTGGACGCGGCAAAAGAATCTCCGCACCGGCGAAGCGGTCTATGCGGAAAACGTCACGCTCCCGATCTTCGTCGAGCCGGAGGCCTGCGACGCCGCGAAAAAAGAACTGACCGACCTGACCGCGGCGAAAGCCGTCGTCGAAGACGGCGACGAAGAGGAAATTCTGGAGCCGGTGGAAGAGGCGGAATAAAACTGCGCAGCAAAAAAGAGACGGATTCGCGTTCCGTCTCTTTTTCTTTGCCTTATCATAGTCCGAATGTTTCCCGCAGATACTTTCCGATCGCCTCGCCGATGATTCTCTTCGCCTCGGCGTCGGGGTGCAGGCCGTCGGAGGTCAGCTCGTCTTTCAGCTCGCCGTCCTCGTCGGTCAGCGGCGCCGCCACGTCCACCGCGTAGGGCTGCGCCATGATCCACTCGTTAATCGCCCTTTGCTCGGCCTTCCAGTTCCATGCCGCCGGCTCGATGTCCGAAATATATTTCATCAGCCCCGGCGAGATGGGCGTCGCCGTCGCGAAAATCGGGGTGATACCGTACGCGCCGCATTTTGCCGCCAGCTGCGAAAGATTCCAGATCGTGGTCTGCGCCGAAACGCCGGCGCGAAAATCGTTGACGCCGCCCATGATGACGAGATATTTCGGCGCGTAGGGCAGCACGTCCGCCTCGAACCGCGCCAGGAGGTCGTAGCTGCTGTCGCCGCTCTTCCCCAGATTCTTCACGGGAAGCCCCGCATAACTCTCCCAGCAGTACATCGCCCGCGAGGGCGGAGCCGTCACCGCGCCGCCGCCATGGGTGATGCTGTCGCCGAGAGCCGCCACCGTGACGGGCGTGTTCACCGTGAACGCCTCCGGCTCCGACCAGTCGCTCCACTTCCGTCCGTACCCGTCGAGAGCGCGGACGCGCCATGTGTAGCGTCCCCCCGTTATCAGCGGCGTCTCGTCGTAAAGAATCGTCTCGTAGGTGTAGAAATGCCGCACGCGTTCCCCCTCGCGCCAGACCTCCACCTCGTAGGAGCTGGTCTTCCGCACGGGAATCCACGCATAAACAAGATAAACCGGCGGCTCCGCCATGGTCCCGTAATCGGAATTGGGAAGCGGCGCCACGGGATGCCGCTCGCCGGAGGAAAGGGGCTTCGGCGCGGAAAAATCGCCGAGAGACGCGCCGCCATAGCGCATCGGCCGAACCGTCCAATACGCCGTCTCGAAGGTCGCGCCCTCCTTCCTCGCCAGCACCTCCAACGCAATCTCCGTGCCCGGCGCGGAAACCGTCTCTTCGTAAATCACATTCTGCGGCGCATACTCCGGCGCGGACAAGATTGCCACCCGATACCGGGCCGCCCCCGGCGTCATCGGCCACGTCAGCCGCACCTTGTCCTGCGCCGCCGAACGCGGCAGCTGCCGTTTCGACGCCTCGGCCAAACGCTCTGCCAACGTCGCGCCCGAAGACGCTTCCGCCACCGGGAATAAACCCGCGGCGCAGAAAATCGCCGCGCCAAGGGCAACGGCCCGAAACAACCCTCTCCCCTTCATCACCGGTTCGCACGGCGATAGATGGAAAGCGCCGTCTCCCTGTCAATCGGCCGGAACGCGCCGACGGTCTTCTTGCCGCCGTCGGTGCAGCTGTCGGCCAGAGCCGCCAGCGCGTCCTCGGAAAGTTCTCCGATGCCAAGCTCGGTAAAGCACAGCGGCAGTCCCAGCCCGCGCCAAAATTCCTCGGTCTCGCGGATGCCCGCCCGGGCTTTTTCCTCCGTGGTGCCGACCGTCGCGCCCCAGACGTTTTCCGCATACTGGGCGAAGCGCTCCGGCGCGTCGAGATAGACCTCCCGCGCCCACGCGGGCCACATCACCGTCAGGCTCTCGCCGTGGGTCGCGCCGTATTTGCCGCTGAGCTCATGGGCCAGCTTGTGCACGCTGAAATCCTTCGTGCGCCCGAGCCCCGTGAAATCGGTATGGGACACGCTGCCACACCACATCAGTTCGCTCATGGCCTCGTAATCGCGATGATTCGTCATGGCCTTCCTGCCGAAGCGCACCACGTTCTTCATCAGCGATTCCGCCACGCGGTCGGTGAAGTTGTTGCCGGTCTCCTTCGTCATATAGCGGTCGAGGGTGTGCATGAAAATGTCCGCGATGCCCGCCGCAAGCTGCGCGCGGGGAATCGTATAGGTCAGCTCCGGATTCATGATCGCAAAGGCGGGCCGGTTCATCGCCGTATTGAGGCCGCGCTTCTTGCCCGTCTCCGCCTCCGTCAGAACCGCCGAATCGCTGGTCTCGCTGCCCGCCGCGGCAATCGTCAGCACCACGCCCACCGGCAGCGTGCGCTCCACCTTTTTCTTCCCGCACCAAAAATCCCAGATATCGGTATCGAGATTCGCCGCGCCGTGGGCGATAGCCTTCGCGGTGTCGATGGTGCTGCCGCCGCCCACCGCGAGAATCAAATCCGCGCCGAAAGTCGCCGCCCGCTTCACGCCCTCCCGGGCATGGCCCAGCGTCGGGTTCGGCTGCGCGCCGCCAAACTCCTCAAAGCGGACGTCCGCCGCTTCGAGCTGCTTCTCGATCGTGTCGAGGAGCCCGCTCTTTTTCGCGCTGCCGCCGCCGAAGACGATCAGGACGCGCCGCCCGCCGTGCCGCTTCACCGCCGCCGCCGTCTGCTCCTCCGCGCCGCGCCCGAAAATAATCTCCGTCGGCACGCAATACGTAAAGTTGTTCATAAAAACACCGCCTTTCTCGCAAACTGAAATTTTTGAAGTAAGAAAATCCTACTTTCCTATTTTCTTACTTTCCTACTTTCCTACTTCAAAAATTTCTTAACCGCGGCGAAACCTTTTTCCGCCGCCGAGAGCGTCTTTTCAATATCCGCGTCGGTGTGGGCGCCGCTCATGAAAATCGTCTCGAACTGGGACGGCGCGAGGTAAATCCCTTCCTCCAGCATCGCGCGGAACCAGACCTTGAACGCCTCCTGATTCGCCGCCGCCGCCGTCGCGTAGTCGTAAACCTCGTTCTCGCTGAAGAACATGCCGAACATCGAGCCCGCCTGATGCACCTGCACGGGAATCCCCGCCGCCTTCGCACGCTCCGTAAGGCCAAGCACCACGGTCTTCGTCTTCAGCGAAAGCTGGCGCGTGTAGTCCGGCTCGCCCGGCTCCGGCTCCTCGGTCAGGATTTTCAGCGTCTCGATGCCCGCCGTCATCGCCAGCGGATTGCCGGACAGCGTTCCCGCCTGATAGACCGGCCCCGCCGGAGAGATAAAGCTCATGATATCCTTGCGCCCGCCGTAGGCCGCCACCGGCAGACCGCCGCCGATAATCTTGCCGAGGCAGGTCAGATCCGGCTTTATGCCGTAGGCCGCCTGCGCGCCGCCCAGCGACGCGCGGAAGCCGCACATCACTTCGTCGAAAATCAAAAGCGCGCCGTGCTTTTCCGTGAGTTTCCGGAGCGTGTCAAGATAGCCCTGCTTCGGCAGCACGAGGCCCATATTGCCCGCCACAGGCTCCACGATGATCGCGGCGATTTCCGCGCCGTATTTGTCCATCACCGCCGTGATGGCGTCCACGTCGTTATACGGCACGGTGATCGTGTCCTGCGCCACCGCTTTCGTAACGCCGGGGCTGGACGGCACGCCGAAGGTGGCGAGACCGGAGCCCGCGTCCACGAGAAGTCCGTCGCTATGGCCGTGATAGCAGCCGATAAACTTCACGATCTTGTCCCGATTTGTGAAGCCCCGGGCAAGCCGCAGCGCGCTCATCGTCGCCTCGGTGCCGGAATTGACCATGCGGACCAATTCAATCGACGGATAGACGCTCTTGACGAGCCGCGCCAGCTCCGATTCGAGAAGCGTCGGCGCGCCGTAGCTGGTGCCGCGCTCCGCCGCCGCTTTCAGCGCAGCGACCACCTTCGGGTGCGCGTGGCCGACCACCATCGGCCCCCAGGAGCCCACATAGTCGATATATTCGTTGCCGTCGATATCGTAAATATGGCTGCCCTCGGCCCGCGCGATAAACGGCGGATTGCAGTCCACGCTCCGATACGAGCGCACCGGGCTGTTCACTCCGCCCGGCATCAGTTCCTTCGCCTCGGCAAACGCCTCGGCGGATTTTTCAAGATTCAGCATGAAAATCTCCTTTCGCTTTTTTATTATCTCATCTATATTTTGGCAGACATCTGCAAATGATTCATTGATTTGACGATTAGTATAACGCAACACAACAATCCCAATATTCCTTAACTCTTGTTCCCGCCTTTCGTCATACGTTAAAGCCTCATCTTCATAATGCTGTGATCCGTCAAGTTCTATCGCTGTTCGTGCCTTTGGACAATAAAAGTCCAGAATATAACTCAACATAGGCTTTTGCCGGTAAAAACGGGGACGGTACGATTTTAGAAAACAATACCATAATCGTCTCTCTTGAGGAGTCATATTCTTACGGAGAACTTGAGATTTCTTAAGCAAATCTGAACGATAAAAATTCATTCCGACTTCCTGTTAATGCCTTTCTTTTGAAGAAACCTATCGCCCAATTCGTCCCCTTGCCTTCCCCTCTGGGGAAGGTGGCAGCCCGCAGGGCTGACGGATGAGGTTTTTCAGCATAACGCCTAAGACAAACAAAACGTCACAAAGACCTCACCCACCGTCTTCGACGGTCCCCCCTCCCCATAGGGGAGGGCAAGAGGCTTTGCGAGAATCAATTGTTATTATATATAGTATAGAAAGGTTGAGGATTATTTCATGG
>JAEERZ010000184.1 GCA_016286075.1 Selenomonadaceae bacterium | reverse complement strand
AGCGCGTCCGCACATAAAGCTCGCGCTTCCTTGTTTTTCGGGTCGGCAAATACGAGGCGATTTGTGAATTCCGCGACCCATTGATATTCTCCGGCTTCATAATCCTGCCGCGCTTTTTTCATAGACGCCGCCGTGCCGCCGAGGGCGAGGTATTCCGCCCATTTTTTCGCGCTTTCTTCGGGCGGGAGCTGGTTCAGGTGGACGGGATTCGCGTCGTACCAGCCCATGAATTTTTGATAGACGGCTTTTGCGTCGTGCGCCACGGTGCCGTAATACGGACGCGTGTACCAGTTCTTCGCCAGCGCCTTCGGCAGCGTCAAAGTGTGCGCGATTTCATTGGAGGTATGGCCGAGGTTCAGGAGGGCGAGAGTTTCGTCGTTGATGTACTTGTAAACGGCCGCAGTGTCCATCAGGTAGGCGCGGACCACGTCTTTTCCCCAGTGCGGCCAGTTATGGGACTGGAACGTGACTTCCGTTTTGTCGCCGTAAAGCGCGGCGGCCTCGACGATATAATTCGCCCAGGCGTTGCCGTCGCGAACCTGAGCGCCGCGCAGCGTGTAGAGATTGTGCAGCGTCGCGGTGCAGTTTTCGGCGAGCCAGAGCGCTTTTTTCTGCGGGAAATAGGCGTTCATTTCCGCCGGGGCTTCCGTGCCGGGCGTCATCTGGAACTCGATTTCCACGCCGTCAATGACGAGACGTTCTCCCGTTTCCCGGATTTCCCAAGTCGGCGTGATAAAGGAAACTGTGCCGTGAACTGTCTGTCCCATGCCGATGCCGATAGCCAACGCTCCGACCGGACTCTTGTCCAGATGCGCGCCGTACTGGTAGTGCGCGCGGCGGCCCATGGCGCGTCCCGCGTAGAGATTTTCCGACATGGCGTGCTGCGTGAAGCCTTGCGGCACGATGACCGGAATCTTTCCGCTGGCGAGCTGCTCTTCGATGGGGAGGCTGCCGTCCGCCGCTTCTTCGTCGGACATGAAAGCCTTGACGCCGCCGAAGTGGTCGATGTGGGGATGGGAAATCAGCATCGCTTTGATCGGACGTTTGCCGAGGTGCTTCTCAACGAGCGCCATCGCAGCCTGCGCGCTTTCCACTGCCATCGCCGCGTCGAAGATGATCCACCCCGTGTTTCCCGCAATCAGCGTGATATTCGCCATGTCGAAGCCGCGTACTTGGTAAATGCCGTCCGTGACCTCGAACAGCCCGGTGACATGGTTGTTCTTTGCATTTTCCCAAAGACTGGGGTTTGCGGTGTCCGGGGCCTTTTCCGTTTCGTCGAGGAAATTGGAGGCTGCCTGGCTCCAAATGATCTCGCCCGACGCATTCTTGATTTCGAGGGAATCGACTTCGGCGATCAGGCCGCGCCGTGCGAATTCCGCTTCCTGTTTGTCATCGAAATCAAGAATCCCGAACATTTCCGCATTCTTCTTGACAGTCGCCGCCGTGGCGGGATTGTGTCTGTGCTTGTCCATGTCGGTATCGTCCTTTCCAGGGTGTTTATTTTTCAAAAACGCCGCCCCATATTCGGGACGGCGTTTTCGTTTGCCGTGGCCTTACTCGTCCTCTTTGTACCAGAACGGGCGCAGGAAGCGCAGCGCACAATTCTCGCCCGGTTCCGGGCCGGGATCGCGGCGGCCTTTCTGCACGCGGAGCGTCTGCTCGCCGACCTGGATCTGGTAGTCGATGATCTCGCCGAGGAATGCCTTGCGGTTCACGACGCCGTGGAGCCCGGTGGGCTCGTCGGCGGGGAGGAAGTCGATCTCGGAGGGGCGGCTCGCCCAGGAGACGACGCTTTCGCCCGCGAGACGGTCGGGAACCGTGACGCCCGCCGGGAGAGCCACGCCGCCCGGGAGCTGTGCGCTGCCGCCGTCCTGGTTCACCGTGAGGAAGTTCGACAGCCCGATGAAGCTGAATACGAACTTGTTCGCCGGATTGTTGTAGATGTTCAGCGGCGTGTCGATCTGCTGGACGACGCCGAGCTTCATGACGAGAATCCTGTCGGAGAGCGCCATGGCCTCGGACTGGTCGTGGGTGACGTAGATGATCGAGAAGCCGTATTTCATTTGGAGGTCCTTGATCTCAAACCGCATTTCCTCACGGAGGTGCGGGTCAAGGGAAGAGAGCGGCTCGTCGAGCAGCATTACGTCAGGATTGATAGCCAGCGCCCGGGCGAGAGCCACGCGCTGCTTGCCGCCGCCGGACAGGTAGTCGGGGCTTTGATCCTTCGCCGCCACGAGATTCGTCGCTTTCAAGGCGTCCATCGTGCGCTGATCGATTTCGCTTTCGGGCAGCTTGCGGATGCGCAGCGGGAACGCAACGTTCTCATAGACGGAAAGGTGCGGCCAGACGGCGAAGGCCTGGAACACCATGCCGAAGTTCCGCTTTTCGGGCGGCGTATAGTGGTTTTTCTTCGGCGAGGAAAAGAGCTGGTCTCCGACCCATACCTCGCCGTCTGTCAGATCCTCGAAACCCGCTACCATGCGAAGCGTCGTGGTCTTGCCGCAGCCGGAGGGGCCGAGCATCGAGAAGCACTCGCCCTTGCCGATTTCGTAGTTCAGATTGTTGACGGCGGTGACGTCGCCAAACCGTTTCGTCACGCCGATAAGACGTACAAAGCCTGCCATCGGTCACTCACTCTCCTTTTTCGTGAAATGGTTGATGACCGTCTGCCCGACGATGATGATGATCAGGGCAATGGCGGCCAACGCGCAGGAGATGACGGTCTCGCCGTCTTCGTTCAGCGTGTAGATGGCGACGCCGATGGTGCGCGTGGTTGGCGCGTAGAGCATGATCGAGACGGTCAGCTCTCGGAGCGACGGCAGGAAAATCAGGAAGAAGGCCGCGAACATGCCCGGCTTGACCAGCGGCAGCACGATGTCCTTCAGAGACTGCCACATCGTCGCGCCGCAGGCGCGGGACGCTTCAACCAGCGAGTCGTGAACCTGTTCGAGAGCCGCGCTGTTCGCTTTCAGTGAGAAGGCCATATAGCGGGCGATGTAGGCCACCAGAATAATCCAAACCGTGTTGTAGAGATTGATCTCGAACTGGCCGCTCCATGCGAGGATAACGCCGAGGGCGATAACCGAACCCGGAACCGAGAACGGCAGCATGCCGAGGAATTCCAGAAGCCCCTTGCCCTTGACGTCCATCTTGACGATGACGTAGGAGATCATGACGCCGGCGAACATCGTGATGATCGCGGCGGTCAGGCCCAGCGTCACGCTGTTGAAGATCGCGTCGCGGGTCACGTCGTATTCAAACAGGATGAATTTGAAGTTGTCCAGCGACAGATTTTCCGGCGTGAACGACAGACCGTAAGTGCTGAGGCCGCCGACGAGGAAAATCACGACGGTCGGCAGCACGATCGTGAAGCCGATATAGGCGAGGCAGAAGAACATCAACGGGTATTTGAGGCCGCGGAGCTTCAGCTCCATCGGGCGGAAGCTCTTGCCGCCGATGATCTGGTAGTGGCCGGAGCCGAGGATTTTCCGCTGCGCCCAGATGATGCAGGCCGCGCTGATGACGAGCACGGTCGCAAGCACGGTGCCGGTGCGGATCGACTCGAAGGAGCCGCCCGACTGGTGAATGCGCTCGTAGATCAGTACCGGGATGTTGTAGATGCCGTTCTCGATACCGAGGACGGCGACGGTGCCGAAATGGGCCATCGAGTAAAGCATGATCAGCAGCGCGCCGGACAGGATGGAGGGCAGTACCAGCGGGATCGTGATCTTCCGCGTGATGGTGAAAAGCCCAGCGCCCGAGATGCGCGCCGATTCCTCCAGCGTCGGGTCCATGCGCTCCAGCGCGCCGCAGACCTGAATGAAGACGAAGGGGAACAGATACATGACTTCGACGGCGGAAATGCCATAATAGCTGTAAAGGTTGAAAATCGGGCCGTCAAAGCCGAGGTTGTCCATGAAGAAGCGGTTGATGAAGCCGGCGTTCGGCGAAAGCAGCATCTTCCATGCCATCGCGCCGATGAAGGACGGCAGCATGAACGGCACGAGGAACATGCTCTTCATGAACCGCTTGTGCGGCATATCCGTCCGCGTGACGAGCCAAGCGAAGAAGGTGCCGACGATGGTGGAGCCGATGGTGGACATGCCCGCGATGATCAGCGAGTTCATCAGCGCCTTGAATGTCTCCGGCTCCTTCAGGATTTCGATGGCTCCGGAGAAGTTGAAGTGGTCTTCGACCCAGAACGCGTTGAACAGGATCAGGAGTACCGGGAAGGCGACGACGACGACGAGAATGGCGATGGACAGGAACAGGATGATCTGCGCCACGCCGAAAGAGCTTTTCGTGTTCATTCCTCAAGCACCCCCTTCAGCGATTCCTTATCGAACCAGTGCAGGCTCAAAAATGTCAGCGAGCATTCGTCCCCGGCTTTGAACATCAGATCCTGCGCGATGGCGTGATGGGTTTCAATGCTCGTCCGGAGATGGGCGCCGTCAATCTCGATCAGGTAGTCCATCATCGCGCCGAGGAAGTTCGCGCGGCGAATCACGCCGTGCAGTCCGTCGCCGCCGCGAGCGATTCGCACGTCCGACGGGCGAAAGGCCGCGACCCAGTCTACGGCGTCGCCCACGGGCGATTCCCAAGGAATCGGCTGACTGCCTTTTCCGACGAGGAACGCGCCGTTTTCCTTGCGCACGTCGATGAAGTTCGCGATGCCCATGAAGTTGAACACGAAAGGATTGACCGGCTGCTCGAAGATTTCCCAGGGCGTGCCGATCTGCTGGATCGCGCCCGCCGCGTCCATGATCGCCACGCGGTCGGAAATGGCGAGGCCGATTTCCTGATCG
>JAEERZ010000183.1 GCA_016286075.1 Selenomonadaceae bacterium | reverse complement strand
AGTACGTCTTGTCCTTGCCGTCTTTCTTGCCTTGGAAGATGCATCCGATATTCGTCTTGCCCTTCGTGCGCGGGCCGAGGCTCGCCGGATCGGGCAGCACCGCTTTCAGAAATTGCAGCGGGATAATCTTCTTGCCCTCGTAGTCGATGGGCTCGATGGACGTCATGCCGACGTTTTCGAGACACTTCAGATGCGTCAGATAGCTCTGGCCGAAGGTCATGAAGAAGCGGATTCGCTTGATGCCGGGGATATTCAGCGCCAGCGACTCGATTTCCTCATGATGCAGGAGGTACATATCCTTCGGGCCGACCTGATCGAAATCGTAAACGCGCTTAATCTCCATCGGCTCCGTGTAGACCCACTTGCCGTCTTCCCAATAGCTGCCCTTGGCCGAAACCTCGCGGATATTGATTTCCGGGTTGAAATTCGTCGCGAAGGGGTAGCCGTGGTCACCGCCGTTGCAGTCGAGGATATCGATATAATTGATTTCGTCAAACTGATGCTTCAAGGCGTACGCCGAGAAAACGCCCGTAACGCCCGGATCGAAGCCCGAGCCGAGGAGCGCCGTAATCCCCGCGTCCTTGAAACGATCGCGATACGCCCACTGCCACTTGTACTCGAAATGCGCGGTATCGGGCGGCTCATAGTTCGCCGTATCGACGTAGTTCGTCTTCGTGGCAAGGCACGCGTCCATGATGGAAAGATCTTGATACGGAAGCGCGAGATTCAGCACCACATCCGGCTTCTCTTTCTCAATCAATGCGACGAGCTCGTTCACATTGTCCGCGTCCACCTGCGCCGTAGTGATTTTCGTCTTTCCGCCGTCCAGCTTCGCTTTCAAAGCGTCGCACTTCGACTTCGTGCGGCTCGCGATGCAGATCGCGTCAAACGCCTCGCTGTTCTGGCAGCATTTATGGATGGCGACGCTCGCCACGCCGCCCGCGCCGATAATCAAAGCCTTTCCCATGATGATTCCCCCTTATGTATATCTATGCTCTGTATCGTTCTGCAATGATAGCAATAGCATAGCAAATCCGCCCCGCCGCGTCAAATTTTCTTTGATTTTTCATGCAAAATATAATCGGATATAAAAACTTCCCGACAGGCAATTGCCCATCGGGAAGTATTTATCTTATACCATTTCCGGTTTCATGAACGGCTTTTCCAACGCTAGGAGCATTTCCCGCAAAATCTTCAGCGCGGTGGCCGTGGACGCGCCGCTTTCGTCGAGGGGCGGCGACAGCTCCACGAGGTCGCAGCCGACGACCTTTGAGCCCTTGATGACCGTCAACGCCGCGTTTAAAAGCTCTTTGAAGGTCACGCCGCCCGCCTCCGGCGTTCCCGTGCCGGGGAAGCAGGATGGGTCGAGCACGTCGAGGTCGATGGTGAAGTAGACGGGCTTTCCCGCAAATTCCGCCACTGCCTCCCGAAGACCCGTAAAATCGAAACGGTGAAGCGACGTATGGCCTTCTTTTTCCGCCCAGCGAAACTCCGCGCCCTCGCCGCTGCGGATGCCGAATTGCGCGATCCGCCCGTCGCCGAGGATGTCCCAGCAGCGGCGAATGACCGTGGCATGGGAGAGCTTCGCTTCCAGATATTCGTCGCGAAGGTCGGTGTGCGCGTCGAAATGCACGACGCAGAGGTCGGGATATTTCTTCGCCGCCGCGCGAACCGCCCCCAGCGTCACGAGGTGCTCGCCGCCCAGCATAAACGGCGTCTTCCCGTCCGCAAAAATCTCCGCCGCGCGCTCCTCAATCGCGGCGAGAGCTTTGCCCGTTTCCCCGAAGGAGATCTCCAGATCGCCCGCGTCGAAAATCTGCGCGTCCGCGAGGTCCAAGTCCTGATACGGGCTGAAGGTCTCCAAGCCGTATGCCTCCGCCCGCATCACGCGGCTCGCGAACCGCGTGCCGGGCCGATACGAGGTAGTCGAGTCGAAGGGCGCGCCGAAAATCACGATTCGCGCGTCTTCATACGCCGCGTCGCAGCCGAAAAAAGTTTCCTGATGTCTCTCCACGCCTGTCTCTCCTTTTCGAGGAACGAAATCCATATTATTTGTCCATTAGGCCCGACTGCATCCGCTCGGCGTTCTGCACAGCGGAAAGACGGCGGTCGAACCTCCGAACGGCGGCTTCCTGCTGGGCTTCGCCGTCCACGGAGACAATCTCCACGCGATGGCCCATGATCCGCTTGACCTGCTGAAGCTCCAGCTTCATGCGCGGGCCGTCAGGCACCAGCACGTACGATTCCGCGAGGTCGCTGTGCGCCGCGTTGACCAGCGCGCCTACTGACGGCACGTCTCCCTCGTCGCCGCGCGTTATCAGCGTCGCGCCCAATTTCGTCAGCCGCTCCGCCTGGGCCTCGTGCCGCGACACCGCCAAAAGCGCCACCGGCATCAGCGTAGAATGAGCGAGCACCATGGAATGCGGCTCGGCCATATTGTTCAGATGGATATCCGACAACGGGCCGAGGCCCGCCGCGTACTCCAGCACCACGCCGGGATGCGCCGTATGCAGGTGGACGTGCAGGAACTGCCGCCTGCGCTCCACCACGACGAAGCTCGAGTTCTCCTGCAAGATCTTCTCCGTCTCCTCCTCGTCGGCCTGCTGATTGCGAATGCAGAAGGTCAGGCAGTAAGGATGGACCAAGTCCCGACGGGGATCGGGCAGGCCCGCCGTCTGTTCTCCCGTGCCGACGGAGAAATTCAGCACCGGCGAGACGAAATTGCCGTTCAGTCCCTTTTGACAGCCCACAAGGAAGGTCAGCATGATGCGCTCGCCCACGTCCAGCTCCGCATTTTCCTGTGCCGTCGGATGCTCGCCCGCCGCGATGGCCGCCGCCAGGATTTCCGTGATCGGAAGATTCGCCCGCACCGCCTGATAGGCGCCTTTCGCCACCGCCCGGGCCGCGTTCACCATCGGGCGCTCCGGCTCCTCCGGCAATACCCGCTGCGCGTAAAGGATCCCGTACTGAAACGCCTTTCCGAACTCCGAGGAGGTCGCGTCGAATTTTCCGCTCAGCCCTTTGGCAAGGCCGCGGAAAATCTGGGACAGCACTACGCCGGAATTCCCGCGGGCGCCGAGGATGGCCGCCGAGGCGACGCGGCGCGCCAGTCCGCCGATGCTGTCGTCCTTCGTGGTGACGATCGGCATGATGGCCGCGCCCATCGTCCGCAGGATATTCGTGCCGGGGTGCGCGCCGTGCGACGGGCGCAGTTTCCGATCCAGCGCGTTGATGTTCTCGTATTCCAGCAAAAATTCGCTGTAAGCGCCCGTAACCATACGCTTGAAGTCGCTGCCCGTGATGACTTCCCCGTTCGTAGTCATAGCGTTCATCTCCTTACGGAAGGAAGCGCTGTTCAAGTCCGTCCGCTTCCTTGTCGGCTCTTTTCCCGTCATGCCGCGTCAGACGGCGTTCGACGTAGCTCAACGGCTACGACTTCACGCCGTCTTTCTTGCCTGACGGAAAAATCCCTCGACAATGAAACGAACTGACTTATTCATTGCTTCCTTATGAAAAATGCTTATTATGTATAAATTCGCGATATGACGAAAATCTCCTGCAAAAACAGCCGAAAATCACAAAAACGTCCCCGAAGCGCATACCCGCTTCAGGGACGTCTTTCTTGTCAGCCGCGTTTTTTCGCCGCTTTCGCCAGAAACGGCTCCGATTCCACCGCAAAGCGCGCGTGGGTGCCGTGTCCGATTTCGCCCGCGTCGTCATAGGCGCGCACGTCGAACAAAATCTTTCGCCCTTCCACCGCCGTGACCTCCGCCTCCGCGCGGAACCCCATGCCCAGCGGCGTAGCCGACGTATGCTCGACGTCGAGGGAGATACCGACGCTGGTCCAGCCCTCCGGCAGGAATTCCTCCAGCGCGCCGGCAGCCGCCTGCTCCATCAGCGCCGTCATGGCCGGCGTCGCCAGCACCGGCAAAAGGCCGCTGCCTACGGCCCGCGCCGAATGCGCTTCGTCAGAAACGCCCCGCTCCTCCCGCTTAAGTCCGACCGTGATCCGCTCCGTTACGTTCATTCTTTCCGACCTTTCTCGCCTATCTTGTCTTTGTATATTTCCCGCAGGAGATTTATGAAATTCTGCGCCCCCGCCGAAAGCGTCCTGCTCTTCAGCCAGGATACCACGGTATGCGTCAGGATTTCCGGCTCCACCAGCCGCTTGACCGTCAGCGCGCCGTCGTCCCCCATCATGCTCCGCGCCGACGCCGGCAGCAGCGCCATGCCGAGGCCCGCGCGCACGCTCAGGACGTCCAATACGATGCTGTCGCTGACCGAGATCAGATACGGCGAGAAGCCCGCCTGCTTGCAGTATCCCTCGAACACCGCTTTCCATCGCAGCGGCACGATAATCGGCATGTCCTTCAGCTCGCTGACGCGCACCGTGTCCCGTCCCCCGACAATCCCCGTTTCCCGATTCATCATCAGCACCAGCGGTTCGTTGGAGAGCACGATGGAGTCGTACAGATTCGCGTCCACCTGGGAGCGGGTAATGCCGATTTCAATGGAATGGCTGTCCAGCATTTCCAAGATGCGGGTGCCTTCGCCTTCCCAGATTTCAAAGGTCACCATGGGCCAGCGGCGGTGGAATTCGCTCATCAGCTGCGGCATCACCAATGCCCCGGAGGACGTGATGGTCCCGATGCGTATCGCTCCGGCGGCGCCGGTGCCGATCTCCGTGATCTCCCGCACCGTCCCGTCCACCATGCCCAAAATGTGCTCCACCCGGGCGTACAGAAGACGCCCCGCCTCTGTCAAACGGATACGGCGGCTGCCCCGCTCAAAAAGCCGGACGCCCAGAGAGCCTT
>JAEERZ010000182.1 GCA_016286075.1 Selenomonadaceae bacterium | reverse complement strand
TTGCCATGGAATGGAGCATAAAGAAAGCGATTTTGCTGACAGTGTCGTTGTGTACAATGTTCTGTGTATCAATATTTGGCGGTTTTGAGCAGACTGTCGAGGCTCGGGCGCAGGTGCGCGTGGCGGATCGTGAAATGAAAAAGAGCCGCGACTATCAATCGTCGCCGCTCTATGAACGGGCGCATCGTATCATCTACGGCATGAATCCGCCGCAAGGGCCAGAAGGGCGGATACGGATTGCGATTGTTATTAACGGCGATGAAAATATTATTGTCAAAAATCGTGTAAAGGATGAAATATACGCGCAACTTCGCAGAAAATTCCCTCGCGAAGAGTTTGCGGTAATGAAAGGGACGGATATCACAACCAAACTTTTGCAATATGCAGAAGATCAGTTTTACGATGACCGTGGTACTGCGTCTGTAACGAGTTCAGCGGATGGAAGCACAGGAACTGCACGGCCGGACAGTGGAGTGGTGTCTGGTGTTTTACATGGGGTAACTGATTTTCTATATGGCGCATCTGGAACATCTCGTCCGGGGCATGACACCCACATGACAAAAAATGAGCGGTTGGATGTAGACGGGGTGCCTGTCAGAATGCAGCCTCGCGGCATGGCAGACCTTCGTCGCTCCGATTATGTGCGTGCAGGGCGTGAATGCGATTATGATTATGTATTTGTGGCGACATTGACAAATGGCGCGGCGGTAGACACGAAACATAATTTTGTTCTCTTCAACAGCATTACAAATCATAAAAACATTTGGCTTCGGCTTCGTTTTGTTGATACGGAAAGCGGTGATTATTTGTACAGGAATGATATTGCTGTACAAGGAGAAGCACATAATGGGAGCCGAGACAGTGGGCGTATCCTTCAGCGTGCTGTCCGTGAAGCTATGAAGGAAGCTTTGGACGATATTAGCGTAACGTATTGAAGCTTGGAGTGACAGAAATGCGATACGGGCAATGGCTGGCGGCGATACTTGCGGCGTTGATGCTTTATCTTCCGGCAGACATAGAGGCGCGGGAAAGTCGTTTCGAAGGCGGTTCGGAAGAAATCGAGGATTCTCCTGCGCAGACAAAAGAAGTTGGGGAACACGCGTGGGACGAATCCGAACCCCACGCCGACGATTGGTTTACCAATCCGGACAAACGGGAAGACTACGGCTCGGACGACAAAACAAGCGAGGATGAAGAGGAAAAGGAAAAGAAAGAGCGATTCGTCGAGATTTATCGCGACGAATCCTTCATCTACAGTATGGATAAAAAGACAGCCCATTATACGCGAATCCCGCACTCCATCGACGAAAAGATGATTGACGTGTGGGTGAAGCTGGAACCATTGGAGTACGCGCCGGAGGATTATTCCTATCCCCCGAAATATTATTTGGAGCATTATTTAATCCGTCCGAAGAAAAATCAATACCAATTTCTTTGCGAAGTGGAAATCAAGGGACGTCCGACGAGCGAGGTCAAGGATAAGCGTTATGACCCGCGCCGCTGGGAGCGATTGATTCCCGGAAGCATTGAAGATACGATCTATCAGGCTGTTCTTCAGCACAAAGGAAAGATTCACGACGAATCCTCCGCTAACGGCAAATCCATTCGGGATTATATCGAGAACACGGTAAATATATCATTGTAATAAACATCGGTATGGAACCTCGAAGTGCCCTGTCTGCTAAAGGACGGGGCATTTTTGTTGCGGATCTTTCGTTTTTCGTGAGACTTCATTTTCTTCTTGCAAAGCCTCCTGTATTTATGTTATATTGAACTTGCAAACAGAGGGAGTAGCCTCACGGCTTGCGTCGTCAGGACGGGCTTTTGCCCCGGCGCAGTCGGCATAATGCGATTATGCAGCGAGACTTTGCTTTGCGCGTATTCTTCGCGCGGAGAAGGTCTCGCTCTTTTGTTTCGGCATGGACGTTTCCGCGAGTCTTAAAGGAGGGGCTTTTGATGAATCCTGTCGTTTCCGTTTTGATTGCTTTCGCGGTGCTGGTGGTCGGCTTTTGGCTGTTGGTGAAGGGCGCCGATTATTTCGTGGACGGCGCTTCGGCAGTGGCGCGCCGGCTCCGCATCCCGCCTTTGATCGTGGGACTGACCATCGTTTCCATGGGGACGAGCCTGCCGGAGCTGGCGGTCAGCGTGACGGCGGCGTTTGCCGGCAGCAACGAGGTCGCCGTCAGCAACGTGACCGGATCGAACATTTTCAATCTGTTGGTGGTCTGCGGCGTGTCCACGTTGTTCATGCCGATGACGGTGGACGAGGGAACGCGGAAGCGCGAGCTGCCCTTCTCCATTTTCTGCGCGGTACTGATGGCGGCATTCGGCGTGACGGGCCCGGCGGAGGGCGAGGGCGTCGTCGGCACCATCGGACATACGGAAGGCTTCGTGCTGCTGGCGCTGTTCGTGGGGTTCCTTGCCTACACGGTTTATATAGCGCGCAAAGGACGCGGCGATATGGAGGAGGCGGAGGAAGGAGAACTGCTCTCCCCGATGCGGAGCGCGGTTTATATCGTCGGCGGCATTTTGGCGATCAAGTTCGGCGGCGATTTCGTCGTCGGCGGCGACGCGGTTATCGCCGGGCGGGAAATTTCCTACGGCGCGATTGCCATTGCGCGGGTGCTGGGCATGAGCGAGACGCTGATCGGGCTGACGATCATCGCCCTCGGCACGAGCCTGCCGGAGCTGGTCACGTCGGTAGTGGCGGCGAGGAAGGGCGAGGTGGACATGGCCCTCGGCAACGTCATCGGCTCGAATATTTTCAATATCCTGTTCATCCTCGGCACGACGACGGCGATCCACCCCGTCAGCTTCACGATGGAAAATCTTGTCGACGACGTGATGCTGATCCTGTTCAGCATCATGGTCTGGCTGTTCTCGGCGACGGACGGCGGAAAACTCGTGAAGAGCGAGGGCATCACGATGCTCGCCTGCTACGTCGGCTTTGTCGCTTACGCGATCTGGCGCGTGTACGGCGTTTGATTTCCAATATAATGTATACATACCCGTACCATTGACAAACGCGGAGCAGACTGCCATAATATCTTTATATCTGTAGAGATAGGTACTATGATTGTCTGGGAGGCGGCTTTGATGCGGAACGTGCTTTCCGTCTATGTGCATAACCAGCCGGGCGTCTTGGTGCGGGTCGCCAGCATGTTTTCCCGGAGGGAGTTCAATATCGACAGCCTCGCCGTCGGCGTCACGCAGTCGCCGGAGCGTTCGCGGATTACCGTTGTGGTCCAGGGCGACGAGGGGCTTGTCGATCAGATGATCAAGCAGCTCGAGAAGATGCCCGACGTCGTGGCCGTGCAGCGGCTCGACAAGGATTCGGCCGTGTTCCGCGGGCTGACGATGATCAAAGTCAAGGCGGACGACACGAACCGTCTCGACGTCCTGAAGATGGCGGAACTTTTCCGCGCCCATGTCATCGACGTGCAGAAGACGACGCTGATATTCGAGATTACCGGCGACGATGACAAAGTAACCGCGTTTGTCCAGCTCCTTTCGCCCTACGGCGTCCTTGAGGTCATACGGACGGGGCTCATCGGCCTTGAGCGTGGGGAGCATACGATAAAAGAACATTGTGAGGAGAGGGAGTACTATGGCAAAAACTTACTATGACCAGGACGCGAATTTTGATCTTCTGAAGAGCAAGACCGTGGCGATTATCGGTTACGGCAGCCAGGGCCACGCCCATGCGCTGAACCTGAAGGACAGCGGCGTGAACGTCATCGTCGGCCTTTATGAGGGCTCGAAGTCCAAGGCGGCGGCGGAGTCCCACGGCTTGAAGGTTCTGCCGGTGGCCGAGGCCGTCAAGAAGGCGGACGTCACGATGATCCTGATTCCGGACGAGAAGCAGGCCGACGTTTACAAGAGCGAGATTGCGCCTAACCTCAAAGAGGGCAGCGCATTGGCATTTGCCCACGGCTTCAATATTCATTTCAAGCAGATTCAGCCTCCGGCCAACGTGGACGTATTCATGGTCGCGCCGAAAGGCCCGGGCCATCTCGTTCGCCGTACCTTCGTCGAGGGCAGCGGCGTGCCGGATATCTTCGCCGTCGAGCAGGACGCTTCGGGCAACTGCTTCGATCTCGCGCTGGCTTATGCCCGCGGCATCGGCGGCACCCGCGCCGGCGTGCTCCAGACGACCTTCAAGGAAGAGACCGAGACGGACCTCTTCGGCGAGCAGGTCGTGCTTTGCGGCGGCGTTACCCATCTGATCCAGAACGGCTTCGAGACGCTGATCGAGGCGGGCTATCAGCCGGAGATCGCGTATTTCGAGTGCTTCCATGAGATGAAGCTGATCGTCGATTTGATGTACGAGGGCGGCATGGCGAAGATGCGCCGCTCGGTCAGCGACACGGCGGAGTACGGCGACTACGTTTCCGGCCCGCGCATCGTGACGCCGGAGACGAAGAAGGTCATGAAGCAGGTCCTGGCCGAGATCCAGGACGGCACCTTCGCGAAGAACTGGCTGCTGGAGAACCGCGCCGCAGGCCGCGCGAACTTCCTCGCGCTCCGCGAGCGTCATGCGAACCATCAGATCGAGAAGGTCGGCAAGGAGCTTCGCAGCATGATGTCGTGGCTGAAGGGCCAGGATCAGCTGGAATTCTGATTGTAAAATGGCAGCCGTTCCGTTGTTGTGCGGAACGGCTGTTTTTGATTTGTGGGAAGGAAAGGGGGCGTGACGATATGGCCGAGATTTGCGTGCTTGCGCTCGGGGATTGGCTGGAGCGGGACGTTTCGCCGTATCTGCCGTATGCGTCGGCGGAGCGGCGGGAAGGCGTCGCGCGGTTTCGTCACGCCTCGGACAAGAACCGCTCCCTTTGGGCGGAGCTGTTTGCCCGGCAGCGTCTCGCGG
>JAEERZ010000181.1 GCA_016286075.1 Selenomonadaceae bacterium | reverse complement strand
CGGCTCGGTGCGGCGGCGGTGCTGACGTCTGTGCTGCTCGGGCTTGTCGGCGTTCCTGTTTGTGCGTCGGGCGGCGGGCCCGGCTATATTCTGCAGCCGACCTTCGGCTATCTTCTGGGTTTCATTCTGCAGGCGTGGTATTGCGGCGCCGCTTCGCGCAGACTTTCCCATCACACGTTCGGGCGTCTTCTCGCGGTGAATGGCGGCGGCATGGCGATTGTCTATTTGATCGGAATCAGCTATTTCTATTTCGTGTCGAACTATGTGATCGACGCGCCGATTGCCGTCTGGCCCGTCATCTTCTACTGCGGGATCCTGCAGGTCGTGCCGGATTTCCTGCTCTGCGTGGCGGCGGCCGGCCTGGCGGTGCGTTTGGAGCACGCGGGCGTCTGGGTGGAAGGCGAAAGAGTGAAGAGCGAAGTGTGGAGAGTGGAGTGATTTGCGTGATAATATACGTAATATCTTCACTCTTAACTCTTAACTCTTCACTCTCCACTCTATTTATGCGCAAGACTGTTTCGGGCGTAAAATGACATAAAGGAAGGTCAACAGTATGGGAAAAGCATTATTCATCACCGGCACGGGCACCGACGTCGGCAAGACCTTCGTGACGGCGCTGATCGTGAAACGGCTCCGGGACGCGGGACTGGACGCCGGCTATTACAAGGCGGCGATCAGCGGCGCGGAGAAGGCCGAGGACGGCAGCCTGTACGCCGGGGACGCCATGTATGTGAAAGAGATCGCGGAACTGTCCGAATCGCAGGAAGAACTCGTTTCCTATGTGTACGAGGCGGCGGTGTCGCCGCATTTAGCCGCCGAGCTGAACAATGACCCGATCGACTTCGACGTGGTGGAACGGGATTTTCACCGCGCGCTGGCGGCGCACGACTTCATCACGATGGAGGGCAGCGGCGGCATCATCTGCCCGCTGCGTTGGGACGCGAAACAGCATGTAATCTTGGACGATCTTATCTGCCGGCTGAACCTCAGCGCGCTGGTTGTGGCGGACGCGGGGCTCGGCACGATCAATGCGGCGGTGCTGACCGTCGAGCATCTTCGCAGCCGCAGCATTCCCGTCAAAGGAATCATACTGAACCATTTCCATCCGGGAGATATCATGGAAGAAGACAATCTCACAATGATCGAGGAACTAACCGGGGTCAAGGGCGTCGCAACGGTGCAGAAGGGCGACGAAACGCTGAACTTGGACGCGGAAGAATTAGCGGCGCTGTATAACTAAGAGTGGAGCGTGCAGAGTGAAGAGTGGAAAGAAATACCGCGCAATATCTTCACTCTCCACTCTCAACTCTTCACTCTATTATTTTTCGGGGGGAGATTATTTATAATGGAAGAAAAAATAAACGGAACGGCAAAAACGTGTGCGGCCGACACCTGGGAATCCCGCGACGTCGCGCATATTTGGCATCCGGCGGCACAGATGAAAGATTATGAGGAATTGCCGCCCATCGTCATCGACCATGCGAAGGGCGTTTGGCTTTACGACGTGTACGGGAAAAAATATCTCGACGTCATCAGTTCATGGTGGTGTAATCTGTTCGGGCATTGCAACCCCATCGTCAGCGACGCGGTCAAGAAGCAGATGGACAAATTGGAGCACGTGATTTTCGCGAATTTTTCCCATGAGCCGGCCATCCGTTTGGCTGAGGCGTTGGCAGAAATCGTGCCGAAGGGGTTGACGAAATTCCACTTCAACGACAACGGCTCCTCCGCCGTGGAGGCCGCGCTGAAAATGGCGTTCCAATACCATGTGCAGACGGGAGCGCCGAAGCGCAAAAAATTCATGTGCCTGTCCGAGGGCTACCACGGCGAAACCATCGGCGCCCTGTCTGTCGGCAGCATGGATCTCTACGCGAAGCTCTATCGCCCGATGCTGATGGAATCGATCCACATCGAAGCGCCGGACTGCTTCCGCTGCCCCTACGGAAAATGCCGCGACTGTTGCGCCTGCGAATGCTTCGAGCACGCGGAACGCGCCTTTGCCGACCATGCGGAGGAAACGGCGGCCATCATCGTCGAGCCGCTGCTCCAAGGCAGCGCGGGCATGCGGATATACCCCGAGCTGTATCTCCAAAAGCTCCGTAAGCTCTGCGACGAGACGGGCGTTCTGCTGATCGCCGACGAGATTGCCACGGGCTTCGGTCGCACGGGCGAAATGTTCGCCTGCATCCGCGCGGGGATCAGCCCCGACCTGATGACCGTCTCGAAGGGATTAACGGCGGGATATCTGCCGATGTCCGTGACCTGCACGACGGAAAAGATTTATCAGGCGTTCTACGCGGATTGGAGCGAGGGCAAGGCCTTCGTCCACAGCCACACCTTTGCGGGCAACCCGTTGGCCTGCGCCGCGGCTCTTGCCGTGCAGCGCATTTTCCGAACGCAGCCGATTATGCCAAACGCCGCCGTCAACGCCAAATGGCTGACGAAGCGTATGGAGGACGAACTCCTGTCCCACCCGAACGTCGGCGAGATCCGCCATATAGGGCTGATCCACGCTTTCGAGCTCGTAGCGGACAAAAAGACGAAAACACCGCTCGACGCGAAAAAACGCACGGGCTACGAAGTCTACCGCCGCGCACTGAAACGAGGGCTTCTGCTGCGCCCCATCGGCGACGTGCTCTATTTCAATCCGCCGCTGAACATCACGCAGGCGGAACTGGAAACGGCGCTCTCCCTCGCGAAAGCCGCGCTGCTCGACGTGCTGCCGATAAAAGAATAGAAGCAAACGAAAAGCCTCCCGACAGAGGAGGCTTTTTGTTTGCCCGTTGCCGGTCGGGTAACGGACTTCTTCATGTTTCCTTTCACTCGGCAGTCCTTTTTAGTCGTCCCCGAATCGACGGAAGAACTTTTTTCCTATCTAAAACGCATTTTGAGATGAAAGGTTCATTTTTTGCTCCGACGAGGCATATCCTCTTTCGCGCCGCACCAAAATGGCAGCATCTTCCCCAAAAGGAAAAGGATGCAATCTCTCGATTCATGTAGTATAATAGATTTGATTATGGAAAGCAGGATTTTGCAAGTGTTTTATCAACAGAAACTGGCCGGGTGAGAAAAATGATGAATGAGAATCTGCAAAAACCATTGATGCTGATTGTAGACGACGTGGAAATCAACCGCGTCATCTTGGCGCAATTTTTCAAGGATGATTATGAAATCTGCGAAGCAAGCAACGGCGAAGAGGCCCTGCTCTTTGTGGAAGATCATCCGGTCAGCGTGATTTTGCTGGATCTCGTAATGCCGATCATGGACGGATTCGAGCTTATGACGCGCCTGAAGCGCGACGACCGCTTCCGCGACATTCCGGTAATCGTCACGACGGCGCGCAACGAAGACGACAACGAGGTTCGCGCCATGGAGCTGGGCGCGGCGGACTTCATCTCGAAGCCGTACAACCCCACAGTCGTCCGCAGCCGCGTCAAAAACGTCGTATCGCGCCTTGAAAACGAATGGCGCAAGTTGGAGCAAACGGCGCAGTCCCAGGCGATTTTCGATATGCATCGCCGCATTGAGATGGACTCGCTGACGAATCTGTACGACCGCGAGAATTTCTGCCAAAAAGCCGCGTCCTTCATGCAAAGGGACGCGACGAAGAAATATGTGGTCGTCTATTTGGACGTCAATTTTTTCAAGGTCGTCAACGATTTGTTCGGCGTAGAGACAGGGAATCTGCTCCTGCGCTCCGCCGCCGCTTTTCTCCAAAACGTCGCCAGCGGCGTCGGCGTTGCGGGCCGCTTAGAGGCCGACCATTTCGCCCTCTGCCTGCCGGCAGACGCGCTGAACATCGACGCAATTATCCAAGGGTTGGACGGCATAGTACAATCTCTGAACATTCCGCAGAACATCCGCTTTTACGCAGGCATTTATCCTGTGGCCAACGTGTTCCTCGCGGTCTCCCAGATGTGCAACCGTGCCCATACCGCGTTAAGTGTCGCCAAAGGGCTCTATTCCACGCGTTATGCATGGTACGACGACAAGATGCGCGATGACGAAGTGGAGGAACACCTGATCCTGCGGGATATGGCGGGCGCTCTTGCAAGCGGCCAGTTTTCCATCAACATCCAGCCCATTATCAACATTGAAACGAGCGAAGATATTTGCGGCGAGGTGCTGGTGCGCTGGTATCACCCGCTGAAAGAGTTCATTCCGCCTACGCGCTTCATTCCGATTTTCGAGAAGAACGGCTTTGTGGCGCAGATTGACCGCTTCGTCTGGGAGGAAGCCTGCAAACTCCTCGCTTACGAAAAAGAAACTTTCGATCGCGTCATTCCCGTTTCGGTGAACTTGTCCCGGCTCAATTTCTACGACGAAAAGCTCGTCGAATACATCCTGGGACTGATTCAAAAATACAAGCTTGAGCCGTGGATGCTGAGGCTGGAGATCACGGAAAGCGCCTATACGGACAATATGCACCTCTTGATCGACACCGTGGCGCATTTCCAAAAAGAAGGCTTCAAAATCCTGATGGACGACTTCGGCAGCGGGTATTCTTCGCTGAACATGCTGCGAAATATGCCCGTGGACATCTTGAAGCTCGATATGCGTTTCCTCGACAACATCCAGCACGATTCCCGCGCCCGCGCCATCGTCAAAAATGTGGTCAATCTGGCAAAGGACATCGACATGGACGTCATCATCGAAGGCGTGGAAACAAAAGAACAGCTCGACTTCCTGACCAGCATCGGCTGCAAAAATATCCAGGGCTTTTATTTCGCCCACCCGATGACGAAGGAAGATTACCTCGACCGCCTTTCGAGCAAATCGAAGCCGGTGAATTCGTAAAACAAAAGGCTTGGCCATACGCCGAGCCTTTTTTCATGCCGCAATGAAATTTTAGGTCAAAAAGTCAAAAATAATATTTGACTTTTTG
>JAEERZ010000180.1 GCA_016286075.1 Selenomonadaceae bacterium | reverse complement strand
TGTAGTCCTCATGCACCTTCTCCACCGTGCGCCGCCAGAGCCGAGACGTCGCCAGCACGTTCGACTTGTCCACCGACGTGACCTTGCCCCGCCGGAGCTTCGCCGTCTCGAAAGCGAGACGCGCGATGCGGTTCACTTCCGGCACCGAATAATTCTCAAGGTCCCAGGCGCGCTCCGCGCCGTCCTTCATTTCCGACTCGCAGCGGTCGCCGAAATAAATGCCGCCGATCAGCTCGCGCACGATCACGAGATCGACGCCCTTGACCAGCTCCGGCTTCAGCGGCGAATAGCCGACCAGCGCGTCCGCCACCTTCACCGGGCGCAGGTTCGCATAAAGGCCGAGGCCCTTCCGAAGTCCGAGGATCGCCTTTTCCGGACGAAGCGACGGCTCCACGCTGTCCCATTTGTCGCCGCCCACCGCGCCGAACAGCACGCCGTCCGAAGCCTTCGCCGCCGCCAGCGTTTCCTCGGGCAGCGGCGTCCCGAACTTGTCGTAGGCCGTGCCGCCCGCGTCGTGATATTCATAGGAAAGACCCAGCGAAAACTTCCCGTCCGCTTTTTTCAGGACGGCCACCGCCGCCTCCGTAATCTCTTTTCCAATCCCGTCGCCGGGAATCACCGTAATTTTCTTCGCCATTTTTAACGCTCCTTTACAAACGCATTCTTTCATATTATACGCATAACACGTCATCTCCGCAACCGATACGGCGAACGATTTTTTCGCCGCGAAGCGTTCCTTTTTCCTATTAATTTTTCTGAAAATTTTTCGATATGATGGTCAAGAGGTGATGTCTATGAGAGCATGTTGACATAATTTCAGCCGAATCCACGACGACGCCGATGGACTGCAACCAGGAATCGGCGCGGCCTCAATCGACAGACAGGCCGCGGAAAGGAGAATATGGAAAAACATAATCTAAATTTCTGAAGTAGGAAAATCCAACTTTCTTACTTTCCTACTTTCCTACTCCAAAAATTTCAAAGAAACATTCGGACAGAAAAATTTGGCAAGGACGCCCCTGAAAAGGAGCAGATATGTATGCGAATGAGCAGTCATTCGATGATGTTTGGCGGCGTGGGCAACTTAGACGCCATGCTCGCCACATTGCAGATGAAAACGCAACAAGCCGTTGAGAACGCAACGCGCACCGCATCCTTCTCGAACACTCTTGCCGCATTGCAGTCGGCTGACGTGACGCAGAAAACGGCAACCGTCGCAGAAACAAAATCCACCGCCGAGATGACGATGGACGAGTACAAGGCATACTTGGAAGAAAAACTTGCCGCGATTCCGTGGCACCCGAACCGCTATAACGATGAAGAATCCATCACGATTACAGACGCGGGTTGGGAACGGCTGAAAACCGATCCCGAATATGAAAAGAAATTATTGGACGACATTGCTATCGACCGCGCTTATTACAGTCCACTTCTTGGAACGGGCGGCACATATTGCACCCGCAAAATCGGCGCAACAGAAGTAGAATACGAAGGCTGGAGCTGGAGCAAGCAGTACGGCTTCGGCAGTGCGGAGAACTCCCGCAGCGTGTTCGAGGAAAAGTCGAAAGACAGCCAAATGAAGATGCGCGCGCAAAAGAAGAAGCAGATGGCCGAAGCGGAGGAAAAGTATTATGCCCAAAAGCGGATGCTCGAAAAGATGAGCGAGCAGCTTGCGGCGATTCGCTCGGCGCGGGCACGAATGGCGGGACTTTCCCACACCGCTTCCGATATGCCGATTTTCGGCGTCCCGGCGGAGTTCCTGCTGGCCGGTCTCGGCGGCGGCATGATGGGCGGATTTTAAGGAACCACTGAAAGGAGCATAATAATATGAACAATACGAAACTGTCCAGCGCCGCCCACGGCCTGAACGTAATGAAAACGCTGATGCCGACGCTAACGTCGAAGGCGCAAAACGCCTCTTCCGGCATGAGCTTCGCGGAAACGCTGATCTCCGTGCGGACGCGCGTGCAAACCGTCAGCGTCACCACGACGAATACGTCGACGGAGATGACGATGACCGAGTATAAAAGTTATATCTACGGAAAAATCTCCGATCTTCCCGTAAATCCGACACAGGCGAACCGTTCGGCCTCCGTCTTTATTTCCGATGAAGGATTCGCCGCGATGAAGGACAGTTCCGAATATGAAGATTGGGTGCTTGGAAAGCTGCGGGAAGACTTCGCCGTCAGCAACCCGCTTTGCGAACGTACCGGCAGCTATGTGGTTTACCAATTCGGCGCGAAAAGAAGCGAATATCGCGGCGATAGTTGGTACTCTGAACTGCAGGGAGGGCAAGGCGACCGCGCATATCAAAAAAGGAGCAAGGGCGCCTTTTGGTCGAACCGCCACGAACGGCACAAGGAACACATGAAGCAGGCAGCCCAGCGACTCTTGGAGCAAATGCACGCCATGCAGGCGGAAAATCAGCACGTTCGCGTGACGCGGCTGACGATACAGGGCAAATTCTATGAAACCACCTCCGTCGCCGGAGCGGCCCTTCCCGCCTCCGAAATATTCTCCGATCTCGGCGGCCTCGGCATAAGTCTGTAACAATAACTTTATGATATAATCTCCATCAACAGCAATACCCCGTAGGGAAAACCCTGCGGGGTATTTACATGTCCGGAGGGAAATGTTCCAAATCCCCTGTGGGAGCTTGTGCGCAGATGAAGAAACAGGATAAACTGTTCTTGATTTCTTCATTATGTCGAAAGCTAAAGTAACTACTTTTTGGCTCAATAATCGAGGAAACACTGAATAAGTCAATTTATGCACCTGCCAAAGGATTTTTTCGTCAGGCAAGAAAAAGGGCTCGAAGTCGTAGCCGGGACGCTACGTCGAGAGCACTTTGACGCAGCATGACGGAAAAAGACTCGGCAGGGGCGTAGAGGGACTTGTTCAGTGGTTCCTCCAAGAAAGGCGGCTGGCGAATGAAACGCTACGTCCTGCAGCGGTTCTTGTCTCTGGTTCCCGTGCTTTTGGGAATCACGTTTCTTTCGTTCGCCCTGATGCGGCTGGCGGGCAGCGACGCGATCACGGAGATGTATTCGGGCGTGGGCGCCGCCGTATCGCAGGAGACTTTGGACGCGGCGCGGGCGAAGCTCGGACTCGACCAGCCTTTTCTCGTCCAGTATTTTTCATGGCTCGGCAATATGCTCACGGGCGACATGGGCAAGAGCTTCGTGTCCGGTCGGGACGTGTTCGACACGTTCCTGTCGAAGCTTCCCGCGACGCTTTTACTTGCGGCGATGAGCATTCTCTTGACCGTCGCGGTCTCCGTTCCCCTCGGCGTGGCGTCCGCCGTCGCGCACCAAAAGGCGCGAACGGCCCGGAACGCTTCCGCGCGTTCCGCCTGTTCCCTGCTGGATTCCGTCGTTCGCCTCGTCAGCTTTATCGGCAACTCCATGCCGAATTTTTTCGTGGCGCTGCTCTTGATGCACTTTCTCGCGATCCGGCTCGGCTGGCTGCCCGTCATCGCCAGCGGCGTGACGCTGACAGGCGCTGTCATGCCGACGCTGACGCTGGCCATCGCCATGTCGGCGAAGTATCTCCGGCAGGTGCGGGCGGCGGTATTGGACGAGCTGTCGAAGGACTATGTGACGGGTGCGAAGGCGCGGGGCGTGTCGGACGGCGTCATCCTCACAAAGAGCGTGCTGCGCTCGTCACTGATGACCATCGTGACGCTCCTCGCGCTCTCCATCGGCTCGCTCCTCGGCGGCACGGCCATCGTCGAGACGATTTTCATGTGGGACGGCGTGGGCAAACTGGCCGTGGACGCAATCATGATGCGCGACTATCCGCTGATCCAGGCCTACGTCGTCTGGATGGCGATCATCTACGTCGGCGTGAATCTCGCCGCCGATCTCTTGTACCTTGTACTGGACCCGCGAGTGAGATATGGGAAACAATGAACAAGTCTTTCCACGCCCCTGTCGGGCCTTTTCCCTTCACGCTGTGTCAAAGTGCTCTCGACGTAGCGCCCCGGCTACGACTTCGAGCACTTTTCCTTGCCTGAAGAAAAAATCCCTCGACAGGTGCATGAATCGACTTATCCATTGTTTCCCGGAGGTGGAAAATGACAACTGCTGAACCGACGGTGCGCGAAGCAATCGTCCACAAGCCCACCGGCAAAACGAGGCTTTATATTTTCGGCGCGCTGGCGGCTCTCCTGATTGTCGGCGCGATTTTTTCCGAAAGTCTTTGCCCTTACGACCCGTATCTCCAAAATCTCGACGCGGCGCTGGAGCAGCCGTCGGCGGCGCATATCTTCGGTACGGACCGCTACGGGCGCGATATGCTCTCCCGGGTCGTCGCCGGAAGCCGCACCAGTATCTTTTCGACGTTCTTGCTCGTCGCCATCGTCACGACCTTCGGCACGGCGGTGGGCGTCTTTTGCGGCTGGACCCGGGGCCGGGCGGACAACGTGCTGATGCGCGTTTCCGATCTTTGCCTCGCGTTCCCCGGCCTCGTCTTCGCGCTGGCGGTTGCGGGCGTCTTGGGCGGCGGCCTGCACAACGCGATTCTCGCCCTCGCCGCCATCTCGTGGCCGAAGTATGCTCGAATCGCCCGCAGCCAAACCCTGACCGTGCGGGAGACCACCTACCTGAAAGCGGCGCGGCTGGCCGGCTGCTCGACGTCCCGGCTCATTCTCAAACATATCCTGCCGAATATCGCGGGGCCGATTCTCGTGACGGCGATGCTGGACATAGGCACGATGATGATGGAGCTGGCGGGGCTCTCGTTCCTCGGTCTCGGCGCGAAACCGCCGACGCCGGAATGGGGCAGCATGATGAGCGAGACGCGGGGGCTCCTGCAAACGGTCCCGTGGGCGGTCTTCGCTCCCGGCATAGCGATCTTCGTCGCCGTCATGGTCTTCAACCTGCTGGGCGACGCGGTGC
>JAEERZ010000179.1 GCA_016286075.1 Selenomonadaceae bacterium | reverse complement strand
GGCGGCGGAATTCGTGCTGCCCCATCGCATGCGGGAACTGCCGCAGAACGAGCAGCCCGAGCCGGCGCAAAGCGAACAGCCGCAGACGCAGGACAATCAACAACAGCCGCCGCCTCCCCCGCCGCCCGACAACCGTGACGAGCTTTTCTCGCAGCCCGACGCGCCGAAGCCCGAGGAAACAGAAACCGAGGAGCACGAGGGCAACCCGGAGGACAAAAAAGAAGACGAGACGATGGCGAACCCGAACACCCAGAGCGGCGACCGTATTGACGGCGCCGATATGCGTGTGAAGCTGCCGCCGGTCTGGATCGAGCCGACAAAGGGACGGCAAAAGAAATCGGGCAGCGGCAAACGCAGCGCCACCCGCACCGACGAACGGCAGGGCCGTTACGTCCGCGCCGAGCTACCGCGCACGAAGACGGCGGACATCGCTTTCGACGCCACGCTCCGCGCCGCAGCCCCCTACCAGAAATGGCGCGAGAAAAACGGCCTCGCCCTGGCGATCCGCAGCGAGGATATTCGGAGCAAGGTGCGTGAGAAGCGCACAGGCAACATCTTCCTGTTCGCGGTGGACGCCAGCGGCTCCATGGGCGCCCGTGAACGCATGAAGACCGTCAAGGGCGTTATCCTGAAGATTTTGCTTGAAGCGTACCAGAAGCGCGACCGCGTCGGCATGATCGCCTTCCGCAAGAATCAGGCCGAGGTACTGCTCCCCGTCACAAAGAGCGTGGACTTCGCGCAAAAGAAGCTCGCAACGATGCCGACAGGCGGCAAGACGCCGCTGGCGAAAGGCCTGTCGAAAGCGGAAGACGTGCTCGACATGATCTACCGTCAGGACCCGGCGCAGGACCCGGTGCTGATCGTCATCACCGACGGCCGCGCCACGACGCCGCTGGTCGCCGGAGGAGACGCCACGGCGGAGGCCATGAACGAGGCGGAACGCATTGCCAAGCGCAAGCTCCCCGTCGCCGTCATCGACACGGAGAACGGCTTCGTGAAGCTCGGCCTTGCGAAAAAACTCGCGCAAAAAATGGACGCCTCCTACTTCCGCGTGGACAAACTGTCTGAAGACAGTTTGCTTCGGGTGTGGCGGAGAATGAGCAGTTAACGCAAAAAGATTCATCACAGAAATCAAAACCCTCGAAGTTAACTTTTGCAAAACTTCGAGGGTTTTATTTTGCTATTTGTTGTCGTACCTCATTTCAGGTTCTTTGCGGCGTCCTCGCAGTGGTCTTGGATTTCCTTCACGGTCTTGCAGCTTTCCATCTCGCTGCATTCGCCGCAAGTGGCAAAACCCTTGCCCAGCGCGCATTTGCGGATCTCGCACTGGTTGCTGCAGAAGAACGTCTTCACGCCGTCGGCGCGGCAGCCCTCGCAGTTGATCCATTCCGGCTTGATCTCGATATGGTTCATCTCGCTCCACATCTTGGCCGTTTTTTCCCTGAGCGCATCGTCGTTGCGAATCGTCGCAAGGTAGGCGTCGCACATTTCACAGTCCAATCCGCAGCACCCGATCATCGTCTTCATAAAAATCCCTCCGAGTATTTATTATCACTACCTATCGGTTCAAAAAACGCGTCTCGATGTATTATTCGATCGCGCGGCGCGCCGCCTCCTGCGCATGGATGATCGTCGTATCATAGACCGGAAGCGGACTGTCCTTTTCGCCAATCAGCATGCCGATCTCGGTGCATCCAAGGACGACGCCTTCGGCGCCCCTGTCTCTCATATAGGAAATAATCCGTTTGTATTGCTCCCGCGAGGGCTCCAATACTTTCCCGAGGCACAGCTCGTTGAAGATAATGTCGTTCACAAGGCCGATATCCTTTTCATCGGGAATGAGAACCTCAAGCCCCGCAGCCCTCAGACGGCCGAGGACGAAATCCTGCGTCATCGAGAATTTCGTGCCCAGGAAGCCCACCCGGCCGATCCCGTCTTTCCTGACACGGGCCGCCGTCGCGTCCGCGATGTGCAGGATCGGGATGCGGATATTCTTCTCGATGTCGGGAACCAGCTTGTGCATCGTATTCGTGGCGATGACGATGAAATCGGCGCCTGCGCTTTCCAGCCGCTTCGCCGCGTCGGACAGGATGGCGGCGTTTCCCGCCCAGTTGCCTTTCGACATATTCTCTTCCAGCTCGGCGAAATCCACATTGTACATCAATATCTTGGCGCTGTGGAATCCGCCCAATTCCCTGGCCACTTCCCTGTTCAAAATCTGATAATAGGTGACGGTGCTTTCCCAGCTCATACCGCCCAGCAGTCCTATCGTTTTCATCGGCGATCGTTTCCTTTCTGTTCACAATTTCCGTTGACGATTTTCACGTACTGTTCCTCCGGGATCATCGGTGAGCCGATCTCTTCCAGCAGCTTGCCGTCGATGGCGCCGCTTTCCGCGTACTGCTTTCCGGCCTGTCGCACCAGTTCCAGCCTCGGCTCCGTCACTGCCTTCGCCTCCGGCGCGTTGAACATCGGACTTTCCGGCATCGTGATGATGGTGCGATGGTTCGGGAACATCCTCTCAAATGTCGCCACCGCAGGCTCGAAATTCTGCCGGCCGTTTGGGAAACCGCAGCCGCAGATGATTACATAGCGCAAACGGGAAAAATCCTTCTGCTCGACGTGCTCATAACGGTCGCCGACCTTCCGCATCGCCATGGAAGCAAGCGGCAGCGTCCGTTCTATCAGAGCCTTCAGCATCGCGGGCATTCCGAAACAATACAGCGGGAAGCTGAGCAGAAGTACGTCGCTTTCCAATATCTCCTGCAAGATGCCTCGCATATCGTCGTCATATCGGCAGGTCCCGCCGTTGTGCATACAGGTAAAGCAGCCGGAGCAAAATTCGATATGCTTGTCGGCGACGTCGATTATATGCGTTTCCTGCTTCGTTGCTTCGTTCATGCCGTCCAGAAATGCCCGCGTGATGTGTATGGTGTCGCTCTTTTCCCTTTTGGGGCTCCCGTTCAAAACAAGAATCTTCATGCAAATTCCTCCTCATTCATCTGCTCCGCAATCAGCGCTCGCGCGTCAACGCTCTCCGTCCGCTCGTGCATGATGGCCCGATACTCCTCCGACGCGAAACAGGAATCCAGCCGCTCGCGGGACGGAAATCGAATCACGATCACGCGCTGCGGATTTCGGGACGGATTTAACGACGTGATGCTTTCCGTCCGGAGCAGATATTCCCCGCCGAAGCTCTCGACAATCGGTTTCACCTTCCTGATATAGTCGTCATATAGGCCGCGCCCGTTCTTTTCATCAATGTAAGTATCTATGAGAAAATAGCAGCTCATACGCGTCATGCCTCCTCTCTTAAACAGGCAACCGTCCTTTGGAACAGCGGATTTTGTTTCAACATCGGCATTTGCAGTAAATCGCAGACCTTTTCCATCAGACGGGAAAGCTCCATGCCGTCGTCTGTTTTCACTACGGCGTTTTTTAAGGTATCCAGCAACGCTGCCGCATCCTGCAGTTTCTCTTTCATCATCTCTTTGGAATATATCCGATCCCATGCGGGACAGTATTCGTCCACATTGGGAATCTTTCCAAGAATCTCCAGTGTCGTTCTCTGCTCCTGTTCGTCAAGAAAAATGGGAATATCGCCTTTGACCGGCACGGCATCCCCGATAAAAAGATGGATGCCCGCAAGATAGGAAACGCCATCTTTTGAATGCCCGGCAGTCCTGAATACGGTTATGGATAGTCCTTCCTCCAACGGAATCACGTCGCCATCCTTGACCGTGACGTCTACTCTGGTGGATTTTCCCGCAAGGCGATAGAAATTGGGAATCGGTCTTTCCCTGTATTGCAGGTCAATATCCTCAATCCATCGTTTTTCTCCTTCGCTGGCATAGACTTTACAGCACGTATTTTTCTGGAACCAAGCCGCAGAGCCGATATGATCCGGATGGGCGTGCGTCAGAAATATCCCTTTGATCTCCGATGCTTTCCGCCCAATGCGCGCCAGATAGTCCACAATCTGCGTCTCGCACCCGAATACGCCGGAATCTATCAGGTAGAGATGCTCAGCCTCGATAATATAGACATACACGAATCGCGCAATTTCTTTCGTCACATGGAAATCAATCTTTATCTGATGAACCTTTGCTTTCATAGTCAATTCCTCTGAATCCAGTCGTCCAGGAACTTCATTTGCTCCTCCGTGTGGAACCAATGCTCGCCGTTTTCCATCACGGTCAAATCGGCATTGTGCGTTTTGGCGAAGCGGCTGATCGTTTCCAAAGAGGTCAGGTTATCCTTACACCCGTATAGGATTTTCGTCGGCAACCTCCACTCGATGGGATGACTCCTGACATACGAGAGATAGTCCCAGGACAAATCCTCCCCAAACTGGGTGTGAATCACGCCGCGGGCTTCCAGCTCCGTTTCTGTCACCTTCGCCCATGTCATCATGTCGCCGATCAGCTTCTCCATATCGACGATCGGTGAAATGAAGTACGCTTTTTGAATCAAGCCGTCGATGCCCGCGTTCATACTGAAATATGCGCCGATGCTGTTGGCAATCAGTACGATGTTTTCATGGCTGTCCTTCAGCGTTTCCACCGCCGCATGGATTTCCCTGCCCGCTTCCCAAGGCGTGAAGGTATGATAGTCCAAGCCAATGACTTCGCAGTCAGGAAACAACGGCTTGTAATGCTCGCTTTCCGCCGCGCTGCCGTCTTTTCCGTGGATATATAAAACCGCGTCCATTTTTCCCTTCACTCCAATTTTTCGCCCAGCTCGCGGGCCTGCTTCAGCCCGTCCGTTTTGTGTACGTCCCCTTTTTCCTGCGCGCCGCGGACGAGGACTGTCCCGATGCTTTCCAGATGGAAATATTCCAACGTCATCTTATATTGAAGGAGAATCGGGTCGAATAACGTCGGCAGCGTGTCCGCACCCACGAGGATCAGTCCCAGCCGTT
>JAEERZ010000178.1 GCA_016286075.1 Selenomonadaceae bacterium | reverse complement strand
GGGATGAGTCGAACTCAAGCCTTTCCCTTGGGGCGCGCACTACCCCAGCCTTCCCCTTGAGGGGAAGGCTGATTGAAGTTATGCGAATTTAGGTTAATATAAAGAAGGGGATCATTTGAAACTGATTTCGATTGTTGTGCCCGTGTATAACGAGGAAGTGAACATTCGTCATTTCTACGAGGCGATCAAAGAAGTGATGGAGCCGCTGCCTTATACCTTTGAGCTGGTGTTCGTGGACGACGGCTCCACGGATTCCAGTCGGAACATCCTGCGCGAGCTGGAGCAGGCGGACGAACGCGTCCAGTCCATATTCCTCGCGAAAAACTCCGGCCATCAGCTGGCGCTGACCTGCGGCCTCGACTATGCCGACGGCGACGCCGTCATCATGATGGACGGCGATATGCAGCACCCGCCGGAGCTGATTCCGACGCTCCTCGCCGAGTGGGAAAACGGCTACGAAGTCGTGCAGACCATTCGCGAAACGACGGAGGGCGTTTCCTTCATTAAAAAAGCGACCTCGGCCTGCTATTACAAAATGCTGAACATGATTTCCACCGTGCCCGTCCAGCCCGGCGGCTCCGACTTCCGGCTCATGGACCGGGTGGCCGTGCAGGCCTTCCGGCGCTACCGCGAGCACGCGCGTTTTATCCGCGGCATGGTCGGGGCGATGGGCTACCGGCAGAAAAAAATCTCCTTCGTCGCTCCGCCGAGATTCGCCGGGGTGTCGAAATTCTCCCCGAGGAAAATGCTGCATTTCGCGCTGGACGGCATCCTCGCCTACTCGACGCTGCCGCTCCGCTTCGCGCTGTACGGCGGCGTGCTTTGCGGCTTCGTCAGCTTCTGCCTGTTCCTGCACGTATTGTTCGTCAAATACGTGGAGAACGACGCCGTTCCCGGCTGGGCGACCATCCTCGGCTGCATCCTGTTTTTCGGCGGATTCCAGCTCATCATCCTCGGCATCATGGGCGAATACATCGGGCGCATCTTCGAGGAAACGAAGGGACGCCCCCTGTACCTGATCGCGAGAGGCAAGCCGAAAGACGAGGCGGAAAACGGCCCTTCGGCAGTCGGGTCGAGAAGATAAAGAATATAAAAAGAACGTCGCGTATGTTGAAATGCGCGACGTTCTTTTTGCGTTTCCTTATATCTCGCTCTTTTCCACTTGATCGAACACGGCGGTGATTTCGTCGGAGGGGGGCGCATCCATTAGGCTGACGACGTAAATCGCGAGGGCCGAGAGGAAGAAGCCGGGGATGATTTCATAGAGGCCGAAGAGCGCGAGCTGCTTCCAAATCAGGACGGTCAGGCCGCCGACGACGATGCCGGCGAGGATGCCGTTTTTCGTGGCGCGCCGCCAAAACAGGGACGCGAGAATCGCCGGCCCGAAGGCCGCGCCGAAGCCCGCCCAAGCGTAGGCCACGATGTCAAGGATGAAGCTGTCGGGATTCAGCGCCAGCATCATGGCCAGCGCCGCGATGACGAAGGTGGAGATGCGGTTTACCCAGACCAGCTCGTTTTCACCGGCGTCTTTCCGCAGCAGCGTATGGTACAGGTCCTGCGCGAAGGCGGAGGAGGCGACGAGGAGCTGGGAGGAAACGGTGCTCATGATAGCCGCCAATACGGCGGAGAGGACAATGCCGGCGAAAAACGGGGAGAACAGTTCGTGCGTCATCAGCAGGAATACGGTTTCGGCGCCCGCGCCCTGAAGTTCGCCTTTCAGAAACGGACGGCCCACCATGCCGACGAGCACGGCGGCGGCAAGGGAAACGACGACCCACGTCATGGCGATGCGGGTGGCGTGCCGGAGTTCGCCGGAGGTGCGGATCGCCATGAAGCGTACGAGGATATGCGGCTGGCCAAAATAGCCGAGCCCCCAGCCCATAAGGGAAATCAGTTCCACAAAGGTCATGGCGGAGCCGTCGGGTTTTGTCAGCGGCTCGAAAAACGCGGGATTGATTGCGCGAACGGCGGATTCCGTCGCGGCGATGCCGCCGAGGGCGTATGTCGCCATGGCGGGCACGAGGAAGATGGCGCAGAACATCATGATGCCCTGGATGAAGTCGGTCCAGACCACGGCGAGAAAGCCGCCGACGCTGGTATAGAAAATGACGACGGAGCCGCCGAGCACCAGCGCCCAAAGGTACGGCAGCCCGAAGACCGTCTCGAAGAGTTTGCCGCTGGCGACGAAGCTCGACGACGTATAGATGATGAAGAAAATCAGGATGAAAACGGCGGGGACGATGCGCAGGAGATTGCTCTTGTCGCCGTATCGGTTTTGCAGGAAATCGGGCAGCGTCAGGGAGTTGTTCGCCAGTTCCGTGTATTTGCGGAGCCGTTCGGCGACGAATTTCCAGTTTGCCAGCGTGCCGAGGCCGAGCCCGAGGGCAATCCAGCCCGCGTTCAGTCCCGCGACGTAAGCGTATCCCGGAAGGCCCATCAGCATCCATCCGCTCATATCGGAGGCTTCGGCGCTCATGGAAATGACCCATGCGCCGAGTTTGCGGCTGCCGAGGATATAATCGGACATATTTTGCGTCCGGCGGTAAAAATAGACGCCGATGACCATCATGACGGAAAGATAGATGATGAAAGCGGCGATGATAGAAGTGTGCTGCGACAAGTGAAATGCCTCCTAATAATACAATTTCCGTCATATTATACAAAATTGGGCGAGGGAAAGGCAAGTGCAAGCCATTGGAAGCGAGCGAAAAATATGGTATATTATAGGCAATGAGTGTGAATACGAGGAGAGGAAATGAATGGGTACGAAGCAATATGATGTGGCCATTGTGGGCGCGGGGCCTGCCGGTTCCTTTGCGGCTTACGAGCTGTTGGAGAAAAAGCCGGGTCTCTCCGTCATCGTGCTGGAAAGCGGAAAGGACATCGACCAGCGGAGTTGTCCCATCGCGCAGGGGAAATCGAAGCGGTGCGTCGGGTGTACGCCGTGCAGCATTATGCGGGGCTTCGGCGGCGCGGGCGCTTTCTCCGACGGCAAGTACAATTTCACGACGCAGTTCGGCGGCTGGCTCAACGAGTATCTTGACGACGAGGAAGTCATGCGGCTCATCTATTACGTCGATGAGATCAATCAAAAGAACGGCGCGCCGTCCGAGGTTTTCACGACGCAGGGCAGCGACCTGAAAAAGCGCGCGCTGGAATTCGATCTGCACCTTTTGGACGCCAGCGTCCGGCATCTCGGCACCGAAAACAATCTGAAGATGCTTCGCAAGATGTACGGCGACTTGAAGGACAAGGCGGAATTTCGTTTCCTTTCCCCCGTGGCCCGCATCGAGGCCGACGGCGCGGGGACGCACGCCCTGGTGCTAGAGAGCGGTGAGCGCATCGAGGCCGAATATCTGATTATTGCGCCGGGCCGCGCGGGGGCGGAATGGTTCAGCGACGAATGCCGCCGTCTCGGCGTGGAGCTTTTGAACAATCAGGTGGACGTGGGCGTTCGCGTGGAGGTTCCCGACGAGGTCTGGGACCACATCACCTCGAAGGTCTACGAGGCGAAGCTCGTCTACCGAACGAAGCGGTACGGCGATCTCGTGCGGACGTTCTGCATGAATCCCCATGGCCACGTCGTCATGGAAAACACCGACGGCGTGATTACGGTCAACGGCCATTCTTACAGCGATCCGAAGCTCCAAAGCCGGAACACGAATTTCGCGCTGTTGGTGTCGAACCGTTTCACCGAGCCCTTCAAGGAGCCGTACAAATACGGCAAGCGCATCGCGTCCTTCTCGAATATGCTGGCGGGCGGCGCTCTCCTGCAGCGGTACGGCGACCTTTTCAAAGGGCGGCGCACCGATATGGACCGCCTGTCCAAGAGCTTCACGAAGCCGACGCTCCAGGCGACGCCGGGCGACCTCTCGCTGGTGTTGCCGAAGCGGCATTTGGACAATATCCTCGAAATGATCCAGGCGCTGAATAATATCGCGCCGGGCATGACGAACGACGACACGCTGCTTTACGGCGTCGAGGTCAAGTTCTACAGCTCGCGCATCACCTTGACGAAGGAACTGGAAATGCCGCTGAAAAATATTTTCGCGGCGGGAGACGGCGCGGGCGTCACGAGAGGACTGTCCCAAGCGGGAGCCAGCGGCGTCTACGTGGCGCGGACAATTTTATCGCGCATGGGGTAATCAAAATTGTTTTCCGCCTCTTGTGCGCACGCCGTTTTTTCTATATACTATAAGATATAAAATTGCGCTGAGGAAATTTTCATGAGTATTTTTTGTGTCCTTTTTCTCAAGCAAGCAGGGATTTGTTTCCCGACGTCGAATATATCTTATAATTAAGAATTATACTCACAGATAAGGTGGGGAAGCTGAATGGAACGAATCAAGGTACTGATAGTGGACGATTCGCGCGTGAGTTGCGCGATGCTTTCCAATATGATGGCAAAGACGAATTTTGAGGTATGCGGCATGGCTTCCAACTGTGCGGACGCCGTTTTGAAATATGAGACGCTGCGTCCGATGGCAGTCACCATGGATATGAATTTGCCGGACGCCGACGGCATCGAGTGCAGCCGCCGCATCCGGGAGATCGATCCCGACGCCCGCATCGTCATGATCAGCGCAATGAGAGACGCGAGCCTTATGGAGCGCGGCCGCGAGGCAGGCATCACTTCCTTCCTGCAGAAGCCGGTCAGCCCCTACGAGCTCATTGACGCGCTGTCCTGCATCGTTTCGGACGACGTCAAGCGCAATACCAGTATTCGTGACCTTTACATTCAGTCGTTTTCCAAAGTGCTGCGTCAGAGCCTTTTCAGCCTTGTCGGCGTCCACAGCGAGATGTCGATGGAGCGCGCGGAAGGTTCTTATCTTGATATTCCTTCCGGCGTCGCTGTCATTGTGGGCCTGACCGGGTCGCCCATGGGGCGTGCCATCGTCTATATGGACACGGAGACTATGTTCG